>CAMPAA010000010.1 GCA_946631345.1 uncultured Verrucomicrobiota bacterium | reverse complement strand
CGTTCCGGCGTAGTGGCGGAGCCAATGGTCCTGCTTGGGATGGCGGGCCGCCGCTTCTTCGTCAAGCTCGATGCCGAGTCCCGGACGGTCAGAGGGGTACATCATGCCGTTCAAGAAACGCACGTCCTCGTCCACAACCTCGCCGCGCCACGGCACGTCGTCGAACAGCGTCTCGTGGATGCAGTAGCCGGGGGTGGACACGCCGAGGGCGAGCGTGACGGCGTTGGCGACCGGCCCCGAAGGGTTGTGGGCGCAGAACGGCACATGATGCGCCTCGCAGATGCCGGCGATCTTCTTCATCTCAGTTATGCCGCCGGCGTGGGAGGAGTCCGGCTGCAGATAGTCGCAGGCGCGCAGCTCGACCACGTCCATGACCTGCTGTATGGTGTAGAGGCGCTCGCCGCAGGCGATCGGCACGCGGACTCGCGAACGCAGGTCGGCCAGCGCTCGCATGGTATCCGGGATGATCGGCTCCTCGACCCAGTACGGATCGAACTCCTCCAGCGCGTTGCACACGCGCAGGGCCGTGGGAAGATCGAAGCGTCCATGGCACTCGATGAGGATTTCTGCACGCCCCTCCGTGGCGGCCTTCACCGCCGCCACGCACTTCATCGCCTTGCGGAAGTCGTCTGGGGGAAGCTGCCGGTAGTTCTTGCCGAAGGGATCCCACTTGAGCCCCTTGAACCCCATCTCCACGGCGGCAGTCGCCTTGGCGGCGAACTCTTCCGGCTCCTTCGCCCCGGCGAACCAGCAGTTGGCGTAGCATGGCACGGCATCGCGGCATTTGCCGCCCATGAGCTTCCAGCACGGCACGCCGAGCGCCTTGCCCTTCAGGTCCCATAGCGCCATGTCCACGGCCGAAAGCGCACTCATCAGCACGGGGCCTCCGCGCCAGTAGGCATCGCGGTAGTTGGAATGTAGGATCCATTCCGTATCGAACGGATCTTTGCCGATGAGCGCGTGCTCCAGATCGGCAATCGCGCCGGCGAGCGCACCTTCCTTGTACTCAAGGGTGCCCTCGCCAAGCCCAGACAGGCCGTCGTCGGTGAGCACCTTCACGAACACCCAGTTCGTGCGGTAGCAGTCGATGGCAAATGTCTTTATCCCGGTGATTTTCATTCGATTATCCTATTTCGATTGAACGTGAAGAAGAAGCTGAAAGCCATCAGCGCCGCACCGAGGAGATATGCGCCGGCCATCACGCCGAAGCCGATCTCGAACCCTCTCACGCCCCAGCGGTGCGAGAGAGCGCCCATCGCGATGCCGGAAAGCCCGCCGAAGAAGAACGCGATCATGTTGAGAAGCCCAACCGCAGTGGAGCGGTACGCCGGCTCGACCACGTCGAAGAGCGAGGCGTGGGTGTTCACCTCGAAGAAGCCCCGGAACGCGCCATATGCTCCGGCGGAGACGAGAAGCGACGCGAACGACGGCGCAAGCCCGATCCAGAGCAGCGCAGGAGCTCCGCAGGCGAGCGCGACGACCTGGAATCCGAGCCGGAAGCGCGGCATGCGCGCCACGAAACGGTCTGTAACCGCGCCGCCGAGGAGAATCGCACCCAACGCGACGAGGTGGTGCCACAGCATCACGCCGCGCCCAGCCTCCCCCACTCCGACGGCGAACTTCTCGGCGGCGAACTTCGGAGCCCAGAAGAGATATGCGTTGTTCACGAAGACGATTGCCACGAACCCCGCCGTCGCACAGAGCGCAGAGGGGTTGCAGAAGTACGCGCGAAGGGCTTCGAGGGTTTCGTGCTCCGCGTTTCGCCTTTCCGGCCTTCCGCGCCCCGCATCCCTTCCGTCCTTCAGGAACCAGACGAAAGCCACGCCGAGCGCACAGCCGGCAAGCCCGAACGCGATGAACACGTTGCGCCAGCTGCCGAGGGCGCCAAGGGCCCACGCGACGATCAGCCCGGACGCCATAAGCCCGATGTACAGCGCCGCCTGGTGGATGGAAAGCGCCAGCGAACGCGACTCCCTGTGGTGGACGGCAATGAGCGCGTACGCGCTCGGCGCATAGAAGCTCTCGCCCACCCCGGTGGCGATCGACCGGAAGAACAGCGCCCCGGCAAACCCTCCGATGAAGCCCATGCACACCGTCATCAGCGACCATGCGATGAGCGACAGAGTTATGATCCACTTGCGCGAAAAGCGGTCGCCGAGAAAACCGGCCACGACCGTCATTGCGGCGAGAGTCCAGCTCAGCGTGGTGTTTATCCAACCGATCTGCACGTCGGTGAGCTTTAGTTCATCCTGGATCGGGATGGTCAGCAGCCCGAAGAGCGCGCGGTCCGCCTGATGGAAGAAGAACGCGCAGCTAAGCATCGCGACCAGCAGCCATCTGTATCCGTTCTTCATTGTGCGGCAACCTGTTCGGATTCGGCGCTATTTCGCGGGCGGCGCGTTCCGCCGCGTCTCGTACATGGGGTAGCCCGCCTCGCGGAGCGCGGCCACCGTCTCGGGGTAGGGACGGTCGCATACGTCGGTCCAGCCCACCTGGAAATGCTCGCCGTCGAAGCGTCCCGACGTCGGCTGGTCTGAGAACTGGTGCCAGTGCACGCCCACGATCTGCGGATTGGCGAGCGCGCTCTCCACATATCGTTTCAATGCCGCGGCGCGTCCGGCCTGCGAACCGGAGTTGATCAGCCCGGCGCCGAACAGCCCCCTGTCGTGCGCGCCAAAGTGGAACTCTCCGATGAGCACCGGCGCATCCAGCCCATTCGGCAGCCGCCAGTCGCCGATCTGGCTGCGGTAGATGTTGTAGCTCACCACATCGCAGTGTCTCGCGCAGGCGGCGATTGCCCATGGACGGGC
This sequence comes from uncultured Verrucomicrobiota bacterium, assembly GCA_946631345.1. Taxonomy (GTDB): domain Bacteria; phylum Verrucomicrobiota; class Kiritimatiellia; order RFP12; family UBA1067; genus UBA1731. The sequence continues at coordinate 23,332 of CAMPAA010000010.1, read as the reverse complement.
CGAACCGGCGAAACGGCAGCCAAGGTAGAGAAGGTCCTTGTCGAACGACTTCACCGCCTCGCGCGTGCACTTGAAGTATTCCTCCACAAGAACATCCGTGAACGCCCGCAGCTCGGCGGCAGGCACGGTGCCAGGGTCGTTTCTGTCGAAGGCCACGCCCTTGGCGGCAAGCCGCCTGACGAACTCCACCTTCGCCGGCTGGTCGTCCGGGCTCCACAGCGTCCATCTCGCCAGGTCTTCGTGACACGCGCCCCACTGAATCTCGTTGTCGATGAAGAACCCGATGCACCACGGGTCATGCGCCTCCCTGCCGTGCTCGGCGAGCGCCGCCGCCACGCCCTCCTTGAACGATGAGTCGAACGGATCGCGGAACTTCGCCCACTGGCCCCAGCTGCCGGCGATCGGCCGCGACTGGCACTCTATGCGCTCCGCGTACGGCGTGCGATCCTGCAGACATATCTTCAGGTCTGAGGAGTTGGCGATCGTGTTCGCGCCCCAGCTCCTGAGACGGCGGTGGCAGGAATCGGAGAACCGCTCGAACCAGCCTTCGCCGTACTTGCGGTACAGGTTCGCCGCCGAGAAGTCGAACCGGCGCGTCTCGCCGCGCTTGAGGTAGAACGGCAGAAGCAGCGCATCATAGGTGTCGTAGAAGGCGGCGAGCGGATCGCCCTTCCCAGGCAGCCCCTCGAACAGGCAGTCGCGATCTGGCAGCGCGCCGCCGCACTTCGGCGTGCGCGGATTGCCGTTGAGCGGCGTGACTGCGGAGCTGGGAGTCACGCGCACCGCGCCCCAGCTCCAGAAGAGGCGGCCGTCAGGATCGACAAGCCACCACTTGCCATCGACCTTCGCAGTGCGGAAGCGGCCCGTTGCCTCAAGCTTCGGCCCGGCCTCCCATCCGCCGAACCTGTCCCGGCCATCAGGCCCGGGGTGTGCGGCAAGATCCTTCTCCTCTTCCTCGGCGGCGGCGCGCATTTCGTCGTCGGAGTGCGTCTTGCCTGGCCATTCGCGGTGCTTGAACTGCCCGTAACGGTCGAAGCAGGGCAGGAAGTTCGTGGTGGCCATAGCCGCCCACGGCTCGTCGGCGCAGTCCATCTTGCGGTAGTTGCCTGTTCCCTTGAATTGCCCGTATGGGTGGTTCGGGCGGTAGATGGCATCTACGATCTCCGCAGGCTTCATCTCCGCCCACACCGTCTGGCGCGGCACCTGGCCGTTCGGGGCGAGCAGCACCGGGGAGTCCCACACCGGCACGTAGCGGAACGTGGGCAGCTTTCCGATGACCCCGCGCATGAGGTCCACCCACACGTAGTCCTTCGGCTGGCCGAGGAACCCGAGGTCGGCGCGCTCGTATTCAAGCCTGTCATCGGGTCTTTTCCCCGAAAACCAGACGGCCCACATGTGGCGCGACTGCCGCTCGAACTTCGCCACCGTCATCTCCTTGCCGTTCACTTCGCGCGTCTCTACGGATATCGGATGCACGTCTTCGTCGAAGTACGAGTACACGTTCTGCATCGCGAAGTAGCTCGGGCGGCGGTACACGGGCTGCTTGAGCGTGTTCGAGCGAACGAGGCCGAAGCTCTGCAGCATGAACGTGTACTGGAGGTCGATGAACGTGAAGCAGCTCGAAGGGATTCCGCGCACGTAGTCGCCGAGCGCACGGCGGAGGTTCCACTTCGCCTGGGAGTACTCGGTCCACTCTATGGAGTGCATCGCATGCGCGAACTCAAGCTGCGCCGGGCAGCCCGTCTCGCCCTGCATTATGTCATAGTCGGGCGAATACGACTTCACGAGCCGACGCAGCTCCATCGCCTGAGGGTAGCTGGACTCCGGCACCGGCGAGTAGGGATGGTATATCCACCACTTCACGAGGTCGAGGGCGTTCTCTTGCTTGAGCTTCTCAAGGACGGTCACGTAGTCGTTCTTCGCGGGATCCCTGTTCCAGCCGATCGCCGTCACGAGGCACGTCGCACCGGACTGAACCTCCTTCACGGCCTTCGCGGTCTCGTAGACCATCTTGGCGTACTCCTCGCGCTGGCCGAATGGCTCGTTCCATATCTCCCATTCGTCCACCACATCCTTGTAGCGCGCGACGAGCGCCTTCACGTACCGGATCCATGCGGCGAACGCCTCCGGGCTGTCCGTGACCTGGCGCACCTTCATGCCGAGGCGGAAGTCGCTGCCCCACACCGGGTTGCCGTAGGAGATGCATATCCACGGCTTCACGCCCATCGCGGCCATCTCGCGCACCTGCGGGTCAAGCCACGAGAAGTCGTACTTGCCTTTCTCCTGCTCGGTCTTGGCCCATCCGCTGAAGAGGCGTCCGCGCGTGGCGCCGAGGCCGCCGAGGAGGAACTTGTACTGGTCCCAGTCGGCGTAGTCGCGATCCATCGTCTCGCATCCGACAGACCACATGTTGGAGCGGATGGCCTTCGCGGGACGCACCTCAAGCATGCCGGCAGGCTCGAGGCCGCTCGACATCTTGCGGATCTTGTCGAGCGTCACGCACTTGCGCTCCTTGAACGTCCAGGTCGTCGGCATCTTGCCGCCGTCGCCCCACGCATCCCAGCTCTTGATCTTCGCCGCATCCTTGAACGCGACCGGTGCGGCGGCGAAGCCGGCATAGGAGAGGCAGGACAGCAGGAGGATGGGAAAACACGGCAATACCACTGTGTTAGGCTGTTTCATCTTAGACCGTTCTCGCTTTTTCAACTTGCGCCTTTTCAAGCTTCTACATATCCACATCCTCGGGCATGTGCTGGCATGAGCACCCGGCATCGCACGTCACGATCTCGCCTGTCATGTTTGCGGAGTCGTCCGACGCGAGGAAGGCGACCACGTTGGCGATGTCGGAGCCTTTGGCCTCCTTGCGCAGCGGACAGTTCAGGCGGCGGCGGGCTGCGATCTTCGGATCGAGCACGTCCCACCGCTCCGTGTTGATGTAGCCTGGAGCGCAGGCGTTCACGCGGATGCCGAGCGGAGCGAGGTCAAGCGCGAGCGCCCGCACCATGGAGTTGATCGCTCCCTTCGACGCACAGTAGGCGGTGCGCTTGCGTATCGCGCGCTGCGCAGTGTTGGACGAAAGGAACACCACCACGCCGCGCGATTCCTGCTGCATGAAGAACCTGTTGCACGCCGCCTGCGTGACCCTGAATCCGCCAACGACATTTGTCTTCAGCACGTCCCAGAACCGTTCCGGGACCATCTCCAGCGGGCCGCCGTGCCCGATGCCCTGGTTTGCGGCGTTGTTCACGAGGATGTCGAGCCGCCCCGCTTCGCGTTCGATCCTGTCGAACATTGCCGCCACCTGCGCGGCATCCGATATGTCGCACGGGATGGACGTCACTCCGTCCACTCCACGCTCCTTAAGGGCCGCCGCCCCCTTATCGGTGGATTCCGCGCTTGAGCCGCACATGAACACCTTCGCGCCCTCGCGCACGAACTTCTCCACGATGCACAGCCCCGTGTTGCGGTTCCCGCCCGTCACCAGCGCAACCTTTCCGTCAAACCTTCCCATGTCACTTCCCTCCTGTGGCGAAACTCGGCGAAACGTTCAGTCGAACACGAACGTCTGCCCCGGCGAAGGCGCGGTCGCCTGCGGCGCGCCGTGCTCAAGGAGGAGCTTGCGCATCGCCTCCACCTTCGCAGGCTCGCCATGGACGGCGAACGCGTGCTTGACGCGCCTGCCCACCTTGTCGAACCAGTCCATGAGCCCGTCGCGGTCGGCATGCGCCGACAGAGCGTTGATCGTCTCCACGCGGGCGTTCAGCTCCATCTCGTCGCCGAGTATGCGGATCGGGTTCTTCTCCTCCACGAGGCGGCGGCCGAGTGTGCTTTCCGCCTGGTAGCCGACGATGAGGATGATGTTCCAGGGATCCTCCACGATCTGCCTGAGATGGTGCACAACGCGCCCGCCCTCGCACATCCCGGAGGCGGCGATGATGATCATGGGGCCGGGCCTGTCGTTCAGCGCCATCGAATCCGCAGGCGTCCCCACGAACTCCATCCCCTCCACGTGCAGCGGGTTGATGCCGAGCCTGAGCATCTCGAGCGCATCCTCGTTGTAGCATCCCGTGTGCCGGGAGTATATCTGCGTGGCCTTCTGCGACAGAGGCGAATCGATGTAGATCGGCACCTTCGGCAGCCTCCCCAACGCATGAAGGCGCTGCAGATAGTAGATGATCTGCTGCGTACGCCCCACCGAGAACGCCGGGATGAGCAGCTTCGCGTTGTGGCGGTCTATCTTGCGGATGAGCGTCTCCAGCTTGTCCTGCACCGATTCGGCGCTCGGATGGAGCCGGTCGGCGTAGGTGGACTCTATGAGCAGGATGTCAGCCCCCTCCGGGTACTCGTAGTGGCGGAGGATCGGCTGGTTGGGCTGGCCGAGGTCGCCGGAGAACAGGAGCCTGTGGTTGTGACCTGTGCCGCCGGTGACGTCCAGCTGCACAAGCGCCGAACCGAGGATGTGGCCGGCGTTGTGGAACGTCAGCTCCAGCCCCGGCGCAATCTTCGTGGGAGTGTGCAGATGGACGGGATCCATCAGCTGCATCAGCGCATCGACATCACGCTCGTTGTACAGCTCCTCGAAAAGGTTCTTGCCCTGCGCCCTGCGCTTTTTGTTCACGTACTCGAGGTCGCGCCGCTGCAGGAAGCATGAATCGCGCAGCATAACGTCGCACAGCTCGCACGTCTGGGCGCGCGCGAGCACGCGCCCGCGGAACCCCGCCTTCACGAGCTGCGGCAGGTTTCCGGAATGGTCGATGTGCGCGTGCGAGAGGATCACGTAGTCTATCTTGCGCGCGTCAACCGGCAGGTTGCGGTTCTTTTCGAACGCCTCCTTGCGGTGCCCCTGATACAGGCCGCAGTCCAGCAGTATGCGTTTGCCGCACGCCTCGACGAGATGCATTGAGCCGGTTGTCGTGCGTGCCGCTCCCAGAAACGTTATCTTCATGTGCCACCTTCCTTGAGCTTATTCATCTGTGTGGCGAATTATACCAGAAAACGCCGTCAGCATCGCCCAAAAAACATGCCGAGGAAAGTTTTGTGTTCAGGCGCCACACCCCGGCAATCTGCATACCACACCCCCGGAAAACGTGCCCATACCCCCCTTGCGGATGCCATCCTTTTGCCGCCGTTCTCAGAACAGGGTCATCTGGCCGGGGATGTCGGAGAGCTTCTTGCGCGGGCGGCGGACGATCTTCGGCGAATCCACGTCGAGATCGTTGGCTTCGAGGTTGGCGAGTATCTTGTCAGCGCGCTCCACGACGGCGGCAGGCAGCCCCGCCATTGCCGCCACGTGTATGCCGAACGACTTTTCGGCGACCCCCGGCGCAATCCGGCGCAGGAACACGATCCTATCGCCATCCTGCTTGACGCGCACCGTCCAGTTCTTCACTCCCTTGAAGCGCTCTGCGAGGTCGGTCAGCTCGTGGTAGTGCGTGGCGAAGAGCGTCTTGGCCTTCACCCTGGGGTTTTCGTGCAGGTACTCAGCCACGCTCCAGGCTATCGATATGCCGTCGAATGTGGAAGTGCCGCGTCCGATTTCGTCGAGGACGATGAGCGACTTTGGAGTTGCGTTGTTGAGGATGTTGGCGGTCTCCTGCATCTCCACGAGGAACGTGGACCTTCCGCGCGAGAAATCGTCTCCCGCGCCTATGCGTGTGAAGATGCGGTCGAGCGCGCCGAGGCGCATCCTCGCCGCCGGCACGAACGAACCCGCCTGCGCCATCACCGCTATCGTCGCGACCTGTCGGATGTAGGTGGATTTGCCGGCCATGTTCGGCCCGGTGATCAGCATTATCTGGTCGGTCGTGCAGTTGAGGTGCGTGGAGTTCGGCACGAACGGCTCGGCGTCCGGCAGCTGCTCGATGATCGGATGCCTTCCATCCTCTATCTCCAGCGCATCCGACCCGTCGATCTCCGGCCGCACGTACCCGGCGGCGAGGGCGCGGTCGGCGAACGACAGGATGGCGTCGAGCTCGCCGATAGCCTCGGCCGTCCGCTGAACCGCCGCCGTATGCGCGGCGGTCTTCGCCACGATATCCCTGAACAGCTCCTGCTCAAGCGCGAACGCCCTCTCCTGGGCGCCCATGACCTTCCGCTCGTGCTCCGAGAGCTCCGGCGTGGTGAAGCGCTCGCCGCTGGTGAGGGTCTGGCGGCGCACGTACTCCGGCGGCGCCTGATGCACCTGCGACTTCGCGATCTCGATGTAGAAGCCGAACACCGAGTTGCGGCGCACCTTGAGAGTCTTGATGCCGGTGCGGGCGATCTCCCGCGCCTGGTACTCGGCGATCCACTGGTGGCCCTTGGCGGCGAGGTCGCGCAGCTCGTCGAGCTCGGAATTGTAGCCCGGGGCGATCAGGTTGCCTTCAGTCAGGATTACGTTGGGCTCCTCGGCTATGCCGCTGTCGATGAGATCGACAATTTCCGTCTCGGGAGTGAGGCGATCCTGGATGTCGGCCAGCACTGCGCAGCTCGGCGCGAACGCCTCCCTCAGCCCGGGAACGGGCCGAAGGGACGCTGCGAGCGCCTTCAGGTCGCGCGCGTTCGCCCGCCCGGAATCAACCTTGGCTATCAGCCGCTCAAGGTCGCGAACCCCGTCCAGCCTGGACTGAAGCAGCGAAAGGCACGAACGGTCGGCGACGAACGCGCCCACGGCGTCGAGCCGCGCGTTTATCTCGTCAGGATTCCGCAGCGGCTGGCGTATCCAAGCGGCGATCCGCCTTGCGCCCATAGGCGTCTTCGTGGCGTTCAGCGTGCCGAAAAGAGACGCCTCTCGCGTTACGCCGTCGCCGGGAAGGAGCGCAAGGTGGCGGATCGTTCCGCAGTCGAGCGCGAGGAAACCTGCGGACTCGCGCAGCCGGATGCTGCGGATGTGGTCCACTGCGTGGTGAAGCGTGGTGTGCACATAGTACAGCAGCGCGCCGGCCGCAGAGACGAGCTCGCCCCTGCCCTCCAGCCCGAAGCCGTCGAGCGTCATCACGTTGAAGTGCCGCCTCAGCTCGTCCGTGGCCGCATCTATCGAGAACGTCCAGCGGTTCGAGTCGTCCGGACGGAGAATCTCGGCCGGGCGGTATCGGGAGATGGCGTCGTCAAGCAGCGCATCGGTCTCGAAACCCTCAACGGAGAACTCCCCCGTGGAAAGGTCGAGCAGCGCAATCCCCAGCCCTGAGACCGCAGCGATGTAGTTGTTGGAGCAGTCTTCGAGCAGGCCATCCTCCGTGACCGTGCCCGGCGTGACGATGCGTGTCACCTCCCGCCGCACCAGACCTTTCGCGGTCTTCGGATCCTCTACCTGGTCGCACAGCGCGGCCGTCATGCCGGCGCGGATGAGCTTTGCGAGGTACGAGTCGAGCGCGTGGTACGGCACGCCGCACATCGGCTGGTCGTTTCGGTGCGTGAGCGTTGCCCCGAGCACCGGCGATGCGATTATGGCGTCCTCTCCGAACATCTCGTAGAAGTCGCCGAGCCTGAACATCAGGATTGCGCCCTTTGGTATCTCCGACTTGATCCGGAGATACTGGCGCATCATAGGGGTAAGTTCCGCCGCCATCTGTCCGCCCTCCCCTACTTGCCTTCCGAAACGCTTTCGGTCGTCGCAAGTCCGCAGGCGTCAATCGGCTTCTTCCCTCCGACCACGCACGTGGCGGAGGATTTCGACAGCGCAGAGAGCGTCTCGGCGAAACGCAGCAGGTCGGCCTTCCCCGTCGAGAGAATCTCTGCCCGCACGCGCGCAAGGTCGTCCGGCGTCCTCCCGGACAGGAACAGCTCCGCGGCCCTCTGCGTCTCGAGCCGGGGCGAGAGGTACGGTTCGGTCTTTCCGATGGCCGACACCACGTACTTGTCGAACGCGTCGTCCCCCTCGCAGAACCGCTTGAGCGCTGCGCCCGCCTCGGCGATCTTCCCGAGCGAACGCGACGGGTTCGGGTCGCGGTACGTCATGTACTGCACGTCGCCGTCAGGCCGCACCACGAGCCCCATGCCATACGCGCCGCCCAGCACCCGGATCTCGTTCCACAGGTAGTCGAGCGTGAGGATGCGCGCGGCGACGATCTGCGAGCCGTGGTACCGCACGCCATCCGGCAGGCGCGCGGCTACGCCGACATACGCCACCTCCGCCGGAATCGTGAAGCCTTCGCCGCCGGCTCCGCCGGGCAGCGCGGAGAGCCACGCGGGGGCCGCCGCAGGTGCGCCTTCAGGCCACGCGGCGACGACCTCCGCCGCGAACTCCTTCGGCATGTTGTCGGAGAGGCACACGGTGAGGCGACCCTTGGCGAACACTCGCTTGGCGAGCGCGTCGCAGCGCGCCAGCAGCTCCTTGTCGGCGGACGCCTTCTGAAGCCAGCGGAGCTGGGCGATCCCGGAGAGGAGCTCGTCCATCTCGTTCTGCCGCGAGAGTCGCGCACCGGCGCGGCGCATGGCGTACTGGTTGCCGCCGGCGGCGATGCCCTGCTCCATGCCCTGACGGTCCTGCTTGAGCAGGTCCGCAGCAGCCTTCTCGTCGTCGAACTTCGTGCCGAGCAGTATTTCCCGCGCGAGCCGCACAGCGTCCACGCGCTTGGCCTCGAGCGCGCCTATCTGCACGCAGATGTACGGCGTAGCCACGCCCTTGGAGTCGAACACCTTCGTGCCTACGGCGAAACGGCCGAGGTGGGCATCCAGCTCGCTCTTCAGCTCCAGCGCGCCGAAATGCTCCGTGGCGAGTTCGCCGAGGAGCGTTGTGAAGAACGGCACCTCCAGCAGCTCTCCTGCGCCGAGGTCGGCCAGCGAGAAGTAAAGCTCCAGGTAGAAGATGCCGTCCGCGCCCACGTTCGGGCGTATCACCGTGCGCCCGTCGACGGTGGATATCTCCTGGCGTATCTCCTCGCCCTTCAACGGTATGTCCTTCACGGCGAGTCGCGGCAGCTTCGCCGCATCTTCCGGCCGGTCCTTCGACTTCTGGAACGCCTTAAGCTTAGCCTCGGTCGCCTTCACCTCGGCCACCTTCTTCTCGTCCCATCCGGCCAGCACGCCGGCGAGCTTCTCCTCAAGCGCCTTCCGGCGCTCTTCGCCCAGCGTGGACGACGGCTCCAGCGTGAGCTCCGCGTGGTGGGCGTTGTCGATGAAGAACTCCCGCAGGTAGCGCTCGAACCCTCCGGTGGCGATCTTCGCCCGGAGCGAGTCGAACACGTCCCGGTAGCGGAATCCCGCCGCCGGGTCGCCGCCGTACATCCAGCTCTCAAGCGCCGCCTCCATGAATGAGAGCCCGCGCGGGTACGAGCCGGAGTCCTTCTCCCGCACGAGGAACTCGCACTTGTTCAGCACCGCCTCGATGCGCTTCCGGTCAAGGCCCTCCCGCGCAAGGCGTTCGAGCGTATCGCGCACGACGCGGCGGCATTCCGCCGCCTTCTCCTTGGACGTGTTGCGTAGCGTCAGCATCGCCGCCGTCTGCTGCACGCTCTCCGCCCCCATCTCCACGTCCTCGCAGAGGCCCCGGTCCAGCAGCGCCTTCTTCAGCGGGGCCTCGTTCGAGCCGGCGAGCACCTCGGACAGCACGGTGAACGCCAGCTGCCGCTCGCGTTCGCAGAACCGGCCTATCACCCAGCCATCGACAAGTATGTACTTCTCCTTGCCGTCCTCGTCCACCTCGTACCGCACGGTCGCCCGGTTCGCCACCGCCTTCTGGAGCGGGATTTCCGCGCGCACCTCCGCCGGGCCGTAGTCCTTGAGGAAGCCGTCGAGCTTGGCCAGCACCGCGTCCACGTCCATCTTGCCGTCGAGGAAGATGCGTGCGTTCGATGGATGGTAGAAGCGGTCGTGGAAGGCCTTGTACGCCTCGAACGTAAGCTCGGGGATGTGCGCAGGGTCGCCGCCGGACTCCCGGGAGTAGCAGCAGTCGGGAAAGAGCAGCTTCATCGTCTCCCAGAACGCGACGGAGTCCGGGTTGGAGAACACGCCCTTCATCTCCGAATACACCACGCCGTTCATCGTAAGGCGGCCATTGCCGTCGAACTCGTAGTGCCACCCTTCCTGGTCGAGCGCCATGCGGTTCTCGATGGAGAGGGGATGCAGGACGGCGTCCATGTACACGTCGATGAGGTTCAGGAAGTCCGCGCCGTTGCGCGTGGCGACGGGGTACACCGTCTTATCCGGATACGTCATCGCGTTCAGGAACGTGGCGAGCGAACTCTTCAGCAGATCGACGAACGGCTCCTTCACGGGATACTTCCTCGAGCCGCATAGCACGGAATGTTCCATGATGTGCGCCACGCCGGCATCGTCCGGCGGGACGGTCTTGAACGCTATGCCGAAGGTCTTGTTCTCGTCCTCGCGCTCAAGCCATACGAGGTCTGCGCCGTTCTTCGCGTAGCGCATGCGCCAGAGGCGGCCTGGCACTTCGGGGAGTTCTGTGACGGATTGGACGGTAAAGTTGTGCAGTATATCGTTTGGTTTCATTGAGTAGGTAGCCGTGGTGCCCGCAATTGCCGCGAGCGTTGCCATGTGTTTCAATTTCATGCGCGTGTAATCCTGTATGGCGGCAGATTATACCATAAATCCGCTCCCGCGTGCGGACGTCGGGATGTTGGAGGCTTTGGCGGCTTGGCACTGGCAAAATGGCATGGGAGGGCATACCATACCGGGCCAAGGCCACGGGGACTTTCATCGCGTAGGGTGGCGGCAGGCAGTTTGGGCCGGCGGACAGACGGCAACACCGGCTCCGGCGTCTGGAGCAGTTTTGATCCCTACAGCGCGTCGAACGCGCCGGAGGTGAAACCGGATTCGCCCGCGGCGTTCACCTTCGCCATCTCGGCGGCGAGATCTATGGCGGGCTCTTCCTCGGATGCGGCATCGGCCTTGCGCGGCTTGAGCGGCTTCGCCTGGCACTCGCGGATCGACAGCGACACGCGGTCGCGCTCCCAATCCACAGAGAGAACCTTCACCGTCACGTAGTCGCCGGCCTTAACGTAGTTCGCGGGATTCGTCACCTTGTCCCACGATATCTCGCGCACCGGCACCAGCCCCTCCATCCCGCCAATGTCCACGAACGCGCCGAAGTCCAGCACCTTCGTGACCTGGCCGTTGAGCGTCTGCCCCTCTTCGAGCGTGGCGCGCAGATCGTCTTTGAGCGCCTGCTGCTCCATCTCCAGCTCTGCACGGCGGCTGACCACGAGATTCACGCCGCGTTCGTCGGCGCCATACTCCTGGATCTGGAAGAGGAACGTCTCACCCACGTACTCCGCGCCCGCGCGGCGGTAACGGTCGATCTGGCTGAACGGGCAGAACGCACGCTGTCCCTTGACCGTCACCTCGTAGCCGCCCTTGACCTCCTTCTCAACCTTGCCCTCCACGGGATCGCCCGCCTCGAACGCCGCCTGGAGCGATGCGTCGAGCGGACTCTTCTCCGGCACGGCTCCGTCGGACTCCTCGCCCGTACCCTCTGCCGCCTTCAGCGCGGCCTTGCGCTTCTCGGGATCGGCCTCCACGCTCTTGAAGTCGTTGAAGGACTTCGGGAACTTGAACCCGGGACGGAACGTCTTCATCTGGGCGCTAACCATCGCGCCGAAATCAAACTTGTCTTCGCTCATTTCCATAGGACCTGTTGACATTGAAAGGTGTGGATTATACCACAAATCAGCTACTTCTTAGGTTCCGGAGCCGTGCCCTTGTTCTTGTTGCGCTGCGGGAACTTCGGCTTGAACGGATTCACCGCGCCGTTCCCGCCTGCCGCCGTACGCGTGGTTGCGTAACCGAGGATCGCCTCGCGCCCCAGAAGGTCGTCGGCACCCTTAATCTGCGTGAAGGATGCGTCTGATATCCCCTCCTCGATCTTGACGAAGCGCATGCCGCCGCCATCTTCCGCTATCCACAGCTTGCGCCCGCGAGGAATCTCGCCGCCGGCGGCCTCCTTCGCGGCGGCGAAGTCAGCCTCGTTAGGGCGGAACCTGAGCGCCGCCGACGACACCGCCAGCACATCCTCCGCGCGCGCCGTCTCCACCGATATGTTGGCCGTCATCCCCGGGAAGAGCATCGCGTCGCGGTCGTCGTTCACCGCCTCTATGATGATAGGGTACGTGACCACGTTGTTGACCGTCGTCGCAGCGAGGCGAACCTGGCGCACCTCGCCCTTGAAGCGCTTGCGGTAGGCGTCTGCCGTGAAAGTCACCTTCTGCCCTTCGCGGATCGCGCCGACATCCGCCTCGGGCACGGTAGCCTCCACCTGGATGCGGCTCAAGTCTTCGGCGATGGTCAGAAGCGGAACGGCGTTCATGGACGACACGACGGTCTGACCTTCGTCCACGCTACGTTCGATCACGGTGCCGTCAACGGGGGAGACGATGGTGCAGTAGTTGAGGTTCGCCTTCGCCTGGCTCACGCTGGCGTGGCTCTGCTCGACCTGCGCGCGCGCCTGGTCGAGGGATGCGCGCGCCGAATCGCGCGCCTCAAGTGCGGCATCGTAGTCGGCAACGGACGCGAGCTGTTTCTTTGACAGCGCCTCCTTGCGCGACAAGGTCTTCTCCGCGAGCGTGAGCACGGCCTCGCACTTCTTGACGTTTGCCTCGTTGGCGTGGAGCTGGGCGAGAGCGCTGCGGTACTGCGCGTCATACACCTGCGGATCGATGAGCGCCACCACCTGCCCATTTGTGACGAGCGAGTTGTAGTCCACGAACAGCTTGATGATCTTGCCGTTCACCTGCGCGCCCACCTCGACCTTCTTGATCGGGGCGACCGTTCCCGTCGCCTCTACCGTCTTTACGATGTCGGTCTTTGCGATGGGCGCGAGTCTGTACTTCGGCCCCTCCTTCTTCGCGAACTGCTCGGAGCACCCCGCAATCGCCGCCAGAACAGCCGCCGCTATGAACTTCATGGTTTCCCGTTCCTTCCTTGCCTTTTAGAGGATGGTTATTATAGCATAAAGTCCCGTTCTAAACGGAAGAGGGGCATGTATGACGCCAAGAATTGCCCTCACTAACTTCCACAACTCAATGCCGACGGTTCGCGCGAAGAAGCAATCTCCGAAGGTCGCTCCAGCGATAGTATGACTCTGAAACCGGTGAAATGCCTTTCAACAGCAATCTTTCATGCTCATTGTACAGTATCTTCACAAGGCAGTCGCCGGAATCGTTACGGTAGAATATCATCTGGATGTTTGCCGCCATCGGCATTTGCCGCCACAGCTGACAGTGCTTCCATGATTCTGCAGCAGGAACGTGTGCCCCCGCTCCTTCGACACCAAGCAGTCCAGCAAGTGGAAGCAGCCCCGAATCGTGCCCGAAACGAAGGTCTGCGCATACGCCGTCACCTCGGATGGCCTCGTCGGCGCGTTCAACGATGTCCTTTGCCAACCGTGCTGCGGCAGCCACGATGCAATCGCCAAGCTCGACGGAGTTGCCCATTTTAAGATAGTAGTCGCAATTCCAGTAACGGGCGAGGGATAGGATCTCGTCCCTCGTAAAGTAATCGTAGATGTCAAGCCCGTCAAGTTCGCAATCCAACGACTGGAACGCGGACGCAAGCTCGAACAATTCTGCGGCAAATCTATACTGGTCGCCTACAATCTCCCCTGCTGCCGGGGAATCCTTGAAAAGAAGCCTAACGATGCGCTCAGGGTTGACGAGTTTGCGCAACATGCCGTCCGTCAACCTGCCGATCCGTTCCATGCGCTCCTCCTTGTTGCCGGGTACAGGATGCGCTATCACATCCATGTGCCGCTCCCCGGTCGCGAACTCGAATCCAAGCTGAGGCGCCTCGCCCTTGAGAGCGCATGTAAAGTTCGCCATGCTCGAAAGGCATCTGCTCTTGACGCTCGCCCGACACCGCACCATGCCTTTTGTCTCAAACACCGACGGGAACCGTTTGTACATACGCCTCGCAAGCCGGGCATGTTCCAGTCCTCCGTTCACGGCCAGCTCTCCCAGCATGCCCCTGTGCTCATCGACGATTGGGCGCAAGCGGCGCAGCAGCTCCTTGCCTGGCGTCAGCAGCACGCCGGCCCTTTCGGCGGCCTCGATGATGGCGAATGGCCGCAGATGGCGTTCGTCGGTCTGGTATCTTGACCCGTGCCGCCCGTAGTGCGAGATGTAGAACGGCCTGTAGCCGGGCGGAGGCGGAGTGTCGCGCACGTCGTCGAACTCGTAGCGGTGGTACAGGCCTGCGCTCCTCGACCTGTCGCCATCGATCGCGGCCTCGAACATGTGCGCCCCATCAAGCGGAACATTACGTCCCGGAGCGGCGGCGCGGCGACATATTCCGATGAATAGCGCGTCACGGCGGGGCGGCGTCTCCTGCGTGAAACATGTGACCTGCCGCCGCGATTCGTCATCCCAGCGGACAAGTTCCGTGGATCCGCCGCCATCCATGTTGATCGCGTCGCTCGCACCAAGCGACAGCATCATGTCGGCAAGGTCTCGGTAGTCTGCGCCGATGCTCACGCCATTCCTCCGACCTTCCACAACCAGCACATAGAGCCAACGACGGTCGCGGGAAAGACCCAGCACGGTACGCGGATGGACACCTCCGTCGTCTCTCATGAAAAGAGGTTTACCGTCCTTCAGCACGATATCCCAGCCGGAATGCGCTATCCACGCATCGTCAATCTTCGACTGCGGGAGTGGCGTGGGAAGGATGTCCATGCCGCCGTTCTTCCAGATTGCGAATATGCCCTTGACCCTGTTGGTCGGCGTCGGCGAAACGATTACGCCGTCCGAGATGTTGAGGCCGTGGAGCTGGCCGTATGGTGTCGGTGTCGGCTCGGGGCATGGCGTCCACAACGCCGTGTTGAACGCAGCGATCATGTTGAGTCCCCTGCCGCCCAGCTCGATCGGAGCGCGCGCATTCATCAGGAACTCCTCTGCCGTCACACGTCGCGTTCTGATGACAAGATTCGTGTAGTACGGCATCGGCATTCCCCATCGCGCGTCACGCCCGTTGCCTGTGAAGAACAGCGACTTGTCCGAAATATCCACGCGCATCGCCTTCGCCTTGATAAGACGCGGCTCATCGCGGGAAAGGCTTATCAGCACTATGCCGTCCGAGATGCGTTCGGAATCCGACCAGTCAACCGGCCTGACGTCCGCCACGGACGCATACCACACCATGCCGACGCAGAGCGACAGCCACCCGACAATTCTTTTCATGTGCATGGTTTGCAATTATAGCATAATGCCCAACACCTCGTTTGAGGGCGCGAATCCGGCGGATGCGGCTCGGCTCTCATGTTCAGCCGGTCACGATGGAATGCTGCGGAGGACTTCCTCAAGAATGTTTTCGGGCGTTGAAGCCCCGGATGTCACGCCAAGCACGTCTATGCCGGAGAAATCAATGGCTCCAACATCCGCCGCCGATGCGACGCGCCAGGCCTTGCCCCCTTCATGCGCTGCGGTCTCCACCAACCGGCCGGTATTCGCGCTTTTGCCGCCCCCCACCACCAACACGCCTACGGTGCCATCGCGCTGCCTCGTCTGCACAAACGCACGGACTGCCTGCTGACGATCAGCAGTGGCTGTGCACACGCCTCCATGCACCGTCGAGTCGAGCGTGGTCTGAACGACCCGTCCGACTTCTTCACCCGGCCTAACCTCCTCCGGCAGGCAGGCCCCCGGTTCGCCCAGATAGCCAAGCACCTCTGCATGATTTGGGTCGCCGACCACAGCAGTACGCCGCCCCCTGGCGAAGTTAGCGCGGATACTGCCGTGCGCGGCTACGACAAACGGGCATGTGGCATCAACCACGCGAATATGCCGGGATTGGGCTACAGCCGAAATGGCAGGGGCGGCACCATGGGCGCTTATCAGCATCACCGCAGCATCCGGCACATCATCGACCGATGACACGAATCTCATGCCGCGCGCCGCCAGATCCCCTACGACCCTTTCGTTGTGCACAATCTCGTGAAGACAGTAGACGGGCGGCGGAAATTCATCCAGCGCAGCATAGGCCATTTTCAGCGCCCGCTCCACGCCACCACAGAAACCATGCGGAACTATCACTTCGATGCGCATGAGCGCACCTCCTGCAGCACGTCGCGTATGCGCCGCGCGACTGCGTCAGACGGATCTACGATCTCCGCCCGTCCGGCGGCAACCTTCTCCATGACCGGCCTGAGATGCGGAAAGTGCGTGCAGCCCAGCACAATGCGGTCTGCACCGGCGTCGAGAAGAGGTTCAAGCCTTTTCCGTACGGCGGCCTCCACGCGTATGCCCGAAGTTTCACCACGCTCCACAAACGACACAAACTCATCGGCAACACATTCGATGAACCGAACGCCGCCGGAGACGCGGGCGGAGGTTGTGCGGTAGAGCCGCCCGCCAAACGTTCCGCGCGTGGCGAGCACCCCCACGACACCCGTCTTTGAACTTATGGCCGCAGGCTTTACCGCAGGCTCCATGCCGACAAACGGGATTGACGGCCACTCCGAACGGAGGGTGTCGATCGCCGCCGCTGTAGCGGTGTTGCAGGCCACCACAACCACCTCGCAGCCACGGGCGATCAGCCTCTCCACCATGCGTCTCGACAGCCGCACCACCTCTTCCGACGGGCGGTTGCCATACGGGCAGTGCTCCGTGTCCGCCAGATAGACGGTCGGTTCGTCGGGGCATATCCGCAGGAAAGCGTCAAGTACGCACCGTCCGCCGATTCCACTGTCAAAGAAGCCGACCATATCGTCCCAGCTGCTTGCGGCCGGATATGTCAGAACCGCTCGGCGAGCTCCTTTGCCTCCGGATGATGCCAGGAATCGAGCGTAATTTTCCGCCCGTCGGACATGGTGACGCAGAGGATGCCCTTCCTGTCCCACTGCCGCCTATCCACATCCTTAACGTCCTTGAAGAACGCGTCTTTCCCAAAGGTGAGGGAACCTATCATCTTATCGTCGTCCCAGGCGAGGGACTCTCCGCGCACCTTCAGGAGGTGGCAACCTATCGCCAGCGCGGCGATGAACGCAAGCGTGGCGAACTGGTACTGTCTTTCGATCGCGGTGGCCTTTTCGCGTTCCGGGTTCTCCAGGCTCTTGTGGTATTTCTCGCAGAACGCTACGGCGTCCATGCCTGGATAGGTGACCGCACCGTCAAAGACGAACCAGCCTCCCAGCCCGGCCATCAGGAGCGCGACACCGAGGTGCCGCACAAGGAACTCGCGGTTGAGCGTGAACCGTTTCATGGCCTGCCAAGCGCCTTCCTGTAGAGCGCAATCAGCGCATTGGTAGAGGAATCGTGCTTCAGTTCCGGCTTTTCCGCAGTAAGGTCCTTCAGCACGTTCTTTGCCAGCACCTTGCCGAGCTGCACGCCCCACTGGTCGAACGAGAAGATGTTCCAGATCACGCCCTGCACGAACACCTTGTGCTCGTAGAGCGCGATAAGCGCTCCCAAGGTCTCGGGGGTCAGCTCGTCGGCCAGAAGCGTGTTCGTCGGCCTGTTGCCCTCGAATGTCTTGAACGGCACAAGCGCTTCGGGGTCACCCTCTGCACGGCACTGCTCGGCGGTCTTGCCGAACGCCAGGGCCTCGGTCTGCGCGAAGAAGTTCGCCATCAGCTTGTCATGGTGATCCCCGATGGGGTTGTGCGTCTTGCAGAACCCGATGAAGTCGCATGGGATGAGGTGCGTGCCCTGGTGGATGAGCTGATAGAAGCTGTGCTGGCCGTTCGTGCCGGGCTCGCCCCATTCGATCGGCCCCGTCGTGCATGCGACTGGCTTGCCGTCCTTAGTCACGCCCTTCCCGTTGGACTCCATGTCCATCTGCTGCAGGTATGCGGGGAACCTGCTCAGGTACTGGTCGTATGGCAACACGCAGTAGCTCTCGGCGCCATAGCCGTTGGCGTAGAGGATGCCGAGGAGCGCGAGCGTTACGGGCATGTTCTTCTCGAAACGCGCCGTGCGGAAGTGCCGATCCATCTTCCAGTAGCCCTTGAGGAAGCGTCCGAAGTTGCGCGGCCCGATGTAGAGCATGAGCGAAAGCCCGATTGCGGAAGGCAGGGAGTAGCGGCCTCCCACCCAGTCCCAGAATCCGAACATGTTCGCCGTGTCTATGCCGAACTTCGCCACCTCCTCCGCGTTAGTCGACACCGCCACGAAGTGCTTTGCCACCACCTCGTTGGGGTTCACGGACGGAATCTGCCGCGTGAGCCAGTCGCGCGCGGATAGCGCATTAGTCATCGTCTCCTGCGTGGTGAACGTCTTGGAAGCCACGATGAACAGCGTCTGGTCCGCCTTGACCTCTCGCAGTGTCTCTGCGAGGTGGGTGGCGTCTACATTCGACACGAAGTGGCACCTGATCGACCTCTTGCCGAACGGCGAAAGCGCTATGTTCGCCATGACGGGGCCGAGATCGCTGCCACCTATGCCGATGTTCACGACATACTTGATCCGCTTTCCGGTGAAGCCCCTGTGCGCGCCCGTGCGTACCCGCTCGGCGAACTCGCCCATCTTCGCCAGCACTGCGCGGACATCCGGCATCACGTCCTTGCCATCCACCATCACCTTCGCCTCTGGGTCGCAGTTGCGAAGCGCCGTGTGCAGCACGGCGCGGTTCTCAGTGCGGTTGATCTTCTCGCCGGTGAACATCTTCTCGATCTCGACCTTGAGGTTCGCGGCCTCGGCCATCTTCACGAGGGCCTTCATCGCGGCCGCGTCGATGCGGTTCTTCGAATAGTCGAGCGTCCACCCCGCAGCCGAAAGCGTGTATTTCTCCGCGCGCGAAGGGTCTTCCGCAAAAAGCTCCTTTATGGTTTTGGCCTTGGAGGCCGCCACCGCCTGCTCCAACAGTTCCTTGTCCATGTGTCTCCTTTGAAAAAGATTGTAATTATATCATAAGTTCGGGATGGCGGTGCTCCACGCCCGCCGCCGCCCGCGCGAAACGGTAGGGCGCAGTGAACGACCCGCCGATCACCTGACAGATAGACACCGCGTTAGGCGTCTCAGTGCATCTGCTCCAAAGTGTCTGCCGCGCCGCGACCGGACGCACCTGAGGCCGAAGGGCTAAAGGACGTTTATCGCGTCGATATCGAGCGTCGCACGCACATCCTTCGGCACGGGGCGCGCCTGAGCTATCCACCGCCATGCGGCGGCGATCCGCTTTGCGGCGGCGGCGCGTATCTGCACCTGGTAGCGGAACCACCCCTCCGCGCGTTCAAGCGCGGGCGGCACGGCTTCAGAAACCGCAAGGCCGGGATATCTGGCGAGCGACTTCGCGTACAGGTCGGCCCAGCGCAGCGCGACGGTGCCATCCCTGGCGCGGAAAAGCGCGGTGGCGAACTTCGTGTACGGCGGCAGTCCCGCCGCCTTGCGATCCTGAAGCTCGGCGGCGGCGAAACGGTCGAACGCGGCATCGGCTGCGGCGAGGATCACGGGGTCGTCAGGATGGAAGGTCTGGATGAATACCTCTCCCGGCTTCTCTGCGCGCCCTGCGCGGCCCGAGACCTGCGCGATCAGCTGGAAAGTGCGCTCCGCCGCCCGGAAGTCCGGCATGTTCCTCGACGCATCGGCGTTCAGCACGCCGACGAGCGTGACATTCGGGAAGTCCAGCCCCTTCGCTATCATCTGCGTGCCGATGAGGATGTCGGCCTCGCGCGCACGGAACTTTGAGAGCAGGTCGTCGTGCGAATTCTTGCGTGAGGTAGAGTCGGCGTCCATCCGCAGTATGCGCGCGTGCGGGAAGCACTTGCGCAGGGCCTGCTCGGCGCGCTGCGTGCCCACCCCGGTGTACGAGAAGTCGTGCGCGCCGCAGTCTGGGCAGGATATCGGCGGCGGCGTCCATCCGCCGCACACGTGGCATCTCAGGCAGCTGTCCGCCGAATGGTAGGTGTACGCGACGCTGCAGTTGGGACACGTCATCACGCACCCGCACTCCTTGCATTCGAGAACGCGCGAGTATCCGCGTCGGTTGAGGAATAGAATCGTCTGTTCGCCACGGCGCATCCGCTCGGCTATGGCGTCCAGAAGGAACTTCGAGAATATCGGCGCGGAGGCGTAGGCCTCGGCCTCCTCCTCCAGGTTCACGAGATGCACCTCCGGCATCGGGTGCCCCGCCACGCGCGCGGACATGGCGGCGAGCGCGTATTTGCCCTGCTGTGCGTTGAGCCAGGTCTCCAGCGACGGCGTGGCGGAGCCAAGCACCACCCTGCATCCCTCGAACGCCCCGCGCATCACGGCCACGTCCCTGGCGTTGTAGCGCGGCGTCTCCTCCTGCTTGTAGCTCGTATCGTGCTCCTCGTCCACCACGATCAGCCCCAGGTCCTTCACGGGAGCGAACACCGCGCTGCGCGGCCCCACCACCACACGCGCCTCGCCCGTGCGGATGCGGTGCCACTCGTCGTAGCGCTCGCCGTCGGAGAGGGCGGAATGGAGCACAGCCACCCTATCCCCGAAACGCCCGGCGAACCTCCTTACGGTCTGTGGCGTGAGCGAAATCTCCGGCACCAGCACTATCGCGCCGCGCCCGCCCTCAAGCTCCCGCGCGATCGCCTGCAGGTACACCTCCGTCTTACCGGAACCGGTCACGCCGTGCAGGAGGACGGGATGATCCGCGCCAACGATCCGCTCCAGGGCCGCGCGCTGCATCTCGTTGAGCGCAAGCGGCCTGGACGGAAGCACGCTGCGCCCGGCCAGCGGATCGCGCCGCTGCGCGCGCGGCGCTATCGCAACCGCCCCTTTCGCCGCCAGCGCCCGGAGCGTCGCCGGAGTGGTGGAGAACTCCCGGCAGAGAGGCTGCATCCAGCCGCCTCCCACGCGACGGATGTTCTCCAGAAGCTCCTTCTGGTATGCCGTAAGCTGCTGCGCATCCCCGTCGCACGGCTCCACGAACAGCAGTTCCTTCGGCCTTGCGTTCGGCTTGAGCACGGCGGCGGGCACCGCCGCCTTGAGGCAGCTCTCTATCGGCGAGCATGTGTACTCCGATATCCACCGCACGAGCTTGAGCATCTCCGGCGAGAAGAACGGCGCAGGGTCGGCGATGCCGAGAATCGGCTTGATCTTGTAGTCCGCGCCAGGGGCACAGGCTTCAGCTCGCACCTCAAGCGCGAAACCGCGCGCATCGCGGTGGCCGAACGGCACGCGCAGGAGCTGCCCGACCTTCACTTCCTTACACAATTCGACCGGCACTTCGTAGGTGAAGAGCCGGTCGAGCGCGAGGTCTATTGCGACCTTTACGTACACGCCTTAATCGACATCAAGGAACTGCGGGGCGGGATCGGCGTCGATGTTGTACGGCTGCTTGTTGAACATCACGGAGGTCATCGCGTACTTGGCCGTCTGCGTGATCACCGCGCCGCCCTTGCGGATCAGCACGTAGGCCTTGTTGGAGAACGGCGTATCGTACTTTGCGCCGTTCGCCTTGCCGATCTTCAGCTCCTCGTTTCCGCCATCGTACGTCTTTTCATACGTCTTGAGCGTGCTGACGGGGATGTTGCGGGAGAAAAGCACCGGATAGACGTCCGAAATCTCGTCGGTGATGTTCGCCGCAACGCACCAGAGGCAGTTCTTGCCGTCGATGCGCGTCGCGCCGTTCGGGATTGCGGGCACGCCTGCGCCGTTCAGCACCGAGATGTCCACGCCGGAGACGTAGGGCTTCCACTGCGCGGAATCGGTGATCTTCGCCATGTCGAACAAGTAGGTGAAGTAGTCCGCAGCCGAGCTGACCGCGCCGGAGAGCGGATCCTTCGATGTGTCGGCGCCATCCTCAGCCTGAGTCTTCGGCCAGACGTTGCCGAGGCCGAGCGCCTCGCGCTCCGTGTTCGCCGCCGTAATGGCCACGAACAGGTTGCGCCCGCGCATGCCGCAGGCCGAAAGGTTGGCCTTGATCATCGCCGACGAGATCGCCGGGAAGAGCGCGCCCATGAGAATGCCGAGAATGCCGATAACCACGAGCAGCTCGACGAGTGTAAATCCTTTGTTGTTCTTCTTCATGATCTTTTCCTCTGTTGAGTTCTGATGCGGGGGATTATCTCATTTTCCGCCGGAAAACGCAACCCCCCTTTTTCACAATCTTCATCCGCGCGCCGCAAGCACGTCGCGCTGATACTTGAGCACCTCCGCCATCCAGCATTCGTCGGCCGGCAGCTTCGCGCGCGAGCAGAACTCCGCCCACACGTCCTGCCACGGATAGCCCTTC
The DNA here is from genome assembly GCA_946631345.1 of uncultured Verrucomicrobiota bacterium. Lineage (GTDB taxonomy): Bacteria > Verrucomicrobiota > Kiritimatiellia > RFP12 > UBA1067 > UBA1731. The sequence goes on along the minus strand of CAMPAA010000010.1, from coordinate 1,261 downwards.
AGCTCCTCCTGCAGGACCAGCTGCTCCGTGTACTGGCGCGCGTCCTGGAGGGCCTTCAGCGTATCGTTCGGCTCAAGGAGCGCCTGCAGGAGCGCTTTCTGCATGTTGCGCATGCCGAGCACCCACGCCGCCACGCGGTTGATGGATGCGTCGAAGTAGTCGAGCGCGATGATGAAGTTCTCCACGCCGTTGCGCACGATCTCGCGCGCGCAGGCCGTCACCGCGTCGTCGAGGCGGATCACGTGGTCGGAGTCCCAGCGAACCGGGCGCGACACGTGGAACGCCACCTTGCCGGAGAACAGCAGCAGCGCGCTGATCTTGTCGGACACGTTCTCGGATATGTGGAAGTGGCCGGTATCCAGAAGGCACAGGAGGTTGTTCTTCATCGCGTAGCACATGTAGAACTCGTGCGAACCCACCGTGTAGCTCTCCACGCCGATGCCGAAGAGCTTGCTCTCGATCGTGGGCACGCAGTACTTCCTGTTGTACCTGTACTTGAAAATCTTGTCGTACGACTCCTTGAGGCGCTTGCGCGGCCCGAACCTGTCGGAAGGCTCGTCCTTGAGGCCGTCCGGCACCCAGAAGTTGATCGCGCACGGAGTGCCGAGCTCCTTGCCGAAGTATTCGGCGATCTTGAGGCAGGCGATGCCGTGCTCGATCCAGAACTTCCTCACGCGCGGATCCTCGCTGGAGAGCGTGAGCCCGTCGGCGAGCGGGTGCGAGAAGAACGTAGGGTTGAAGTCGATGCCGAGCCCGCGCTTCTTTGCGAACTCCACCCACTTCCTGAAGTGCTTGGGCTCAAGCTTGTTGCGGTCGACCTTCTTGCCGTCCTCGAAGATCGCGTAGCACGCATGGAGGTTTATCCGGTGCTTGCCGGGGATGAGCGACAGGGCCTTGTCGATGTCGGCCATGAGCTCCTCCGGCGTGCGGGCCTTGCCCGGATAGTTGCCTGTTGTCTGGATGCCGCCCGTGAGCGAGCCGGCGTTCTCGAACCCGGTCACGTCGTCGCCCTGCCAGCAGTGCATCGATATCGAGACCTTCTGGAGGGTCTTGATCGCCTTCTCGGTATCCACGCCGAGCACGGCATACCTCTTCTTCGCTTCCTGATAGCTCATAGTGTCTGTTCCTTTTCTTTTGTCCGGGCAAAGGCTCCCCCTTGCGCCATTAAACCTGTTGTGCTATAATCCGCGTCGTTTTTCACCTGTTGTCGGGGCGTAGCGCAGTCTGGTAGCGCGTTTGCTTGGGGTGCAAAAGGTCACGA
>CAMPAA010000009.1 GCA_946631345.1 uncultured Verrucomicrobiota bacterium | reverse complement strand
CACCGCAGAAGCGGTGAACCATGCGACCGAGGACGACACCTATCCCGCCTATCCGATATGCCATACGAACGTGAATCTCGTATATCCAATGGGCAGCGGCACCATCCCGAACGCCCCCTGCATCCACTTCCTCCAGCCTACGAACTACGATGCGTCCGGCACTTGCTACCTGAACAGGCAGCGCATCTTGATGCCTGCGGACAAGATTGACCTGGCGGGCAAACCGTTCACTTGCATCGCGCGTATCTATCCTGAACTGGCGGTGGTGCCTGGCTCACCTACGATAGTCGCCTATGACTATAGCTGGGGAAACAATACCGGGTTTAGGTTCTTCCTGTCGCCGATGTCCAAGGGCACTTCTGCGACATGGGCATATCCGGCGCTATACATCGGGAAAACCAGTGCGATCGCAAACAGCGAAACCGAGTGGGGGCAGATAGGTGGCGGTGCTGCAAGATGGCTTGACATGGGCGTTGCCGTGGAGCCAAACCAGCCGGAGGCGGGCAAGACGCGAATAATCTTCTACCTGTGCAGAGGGATTGGTACCGAAAAGAATACAAGTGGACGTGGAAACAGAACTCTGGTGCAGACAAATACGGTCGAAAATGTCGCGACAAGCACGAGCCTTGCTACGCGCAAGATGTGCATAGGTGATCAGGAAGGGTCGAATTCCTACGCGGCGAAACCAAGTTCCGCCACCTGCTTCCGTGGGCTGATGCATGAAGTCAAGCTTTACGACCGGGCTCTCACAAAGGAGGAGTTCGAGCAGGCCTGCGCGCCATCCACTGATCCGCTCTTTACGGTCGGCACGAAGAACGGTTCAACCGAGGAGTTCTCCGACGGCGATGCCGTGGCGGTGTACGAGCCGGCAACGATGCCGTGGTGCAACATGCGCAGGAACCTGACGGCGGCGAATCCGTCTGTGAGCATAAAGACGACGCTTGCGGCGGTTGACCTCGAGGTTCCTCGCATCCTTGAGTTTACTCCGATATACTCCGGGGACTGTCCGCAGGATGCGGCGATAGACGTGCTGATCAACGGAACGAAGATTCGGACGGTCTCGCGCGGAACGGATGCCGACAGGCTCGTGTACATATCTGCGACGCATCTCGCCAACCTCGTGACGCTTTCGGACGGCGGGTATCCGCTTACGCTCACGCTGCAGCGTTCGGGCGGAATGGGCGGCACGGTGGGATTCGACCGCATAAGCCTTGGCGGCGGCTGGCAGCTGGGCGTGAGGGATGTGAATCCCGGCTATTCCGAGTTCCGAGTGTGGGACAACAACTCGTATTACAACTTCTGTAGATACTATCTCGCCAGAGGCGACATCAAGCTGTTGGCGGCGCAGATGTACCAAAGCGTTGAATTGCAGAGAAACCAAAGCCTATGCTTCTCGATATCCGATGCGCTGGCGGCAAGGGGATCGTTCGTGTTCAAGACTCGTCCAGGCGGTTCGGGTACCATAGAATACTATCTCAACGGGGAGTTGCTGTGTTCGAAGACCGTGACGCACAGGCAGGATTACGAGATAGAGCTTCCTTGCGGCACACTCAAGGGTGGAGTGAATGAGCTTAGGGCCTATCTTGCGGAGCAGACGACCGATGGCGCGTTTTCGTTCGACTACTACCGCCTTACGCCGAAGCGTCTGCCGGAAGGCATGGCGTTTGTAGTGAGGTAGTCCGCGCATGGACGGTTCTCGGCGCGATTTCATAAAGGGTCTATCCGCCGGCGGCGCGGGAGCGCTGGCCGCCGGGTGCGTTAGCGTGCCTGCAGATGGATGCGCCAATGGTGCCACTGGCTATGCGCTTGGCGCGAAAGGCAGTGTGCGGATAACCGTGCCTGGACTGAGGAATGCGCTGCGCGTGTTCGTGGTGGGCGATACGCATCTCACGCTACGCGACCAGCGGGACGTCGCCTATGACGGATGCACCGCGCGCATGGCGCGGTATCCGGCGAGGGATGGGGCGTTTGCCCAGACGCTTGCGCGCGCCAAGGAGGAAAATGCCGATCTTGTCGCACTTGTCGGCGATATAGTCAGCTATCCTACGCTGGCCAACGTCGAGTATGTGATGAAGGAACTTGAAGCGAGCGGCCTTGACTGGATATACACTGCCGGAAACCACGATTGGCATTTCGAGGGACTGCCTGGATCGGACGTTGAGCAGCGCGCCGAATGGACGAAACGCCGGTTGCTGCCTCTCTACCGTGGCGGCAATCCGCTAATGTCCTCTAAGGTGGTAAAGGGAGTGAGGTTCGTGGCCATCGACAACTCATGCTATCACATCTCGCGGGAACAGTTGGATTTCTGGGAGGCTGAGTCCGGCAAAGGCGATCCGACCGTACTTCTGATGCATGTGCCGCTCTGGGTGGAAGGGTTTGGCCTGTTTACCTGCGGCAACCCGCAATGGGGCGCGGCAACCGATCCGTACTGGGAGATCGAACGCCGCATGAGGTGGGCGGAACGGCAGAGCCCAGAATCGTTCGCGTTGCGTGAATCTGTGCTGTCCTCGCCCAACCTCGTTGCGGTGTTCACCGGCCATATCCACACCGCCATGACGGCTACGGAGAGAGGCAAGTTTCTGCTGTCCGTTCCTGCGAACAAGACCGGAGAATGTTGGAGCGTACGGATTGGATGTCCGGCATAGACCATCCATCAGTTTGCCCGTGGGCAAACGAGCGTCAGCCCACGGGCAAAAGTTCGTCAGCCCACGGGCAAACGAATACGGGCAGGTGGACTCTGTGTTGCAACCATGTTATACTATGCGGCATGAAAAAGGTCATAATCATTTTGGGCGCTTTTGCCGTTCTTGCGGCAGGGGGTGCGTTTGCGGCGGTGGAGGCGGGCGAAAACCTGCTCATCAACGGTGCGTTGGAGGCTGATCAGGCCGATATGCCTCCATACTGGGTTGTGCGGCAGCAGAAAAACACCACATGGAGTCCGTCCGGAGGGCCTGACGGGCGTCCGTGCGTGACGCTGAAGTCGGACGGAAGCTCATCCGAGGAGATGTCGTTCCGGCAGTACGGGCTTCGCCTTGCGGAAGGCGGGAGATACCGCATCTCGGCGTATGTACGCACGGCGGCGTTCTCGGTTAAGCGCAGTGCAGGGGTATGCCTCGTGAACAACTTCTGGAAGAAGAGCGCCGGCGTGGGCAAGATTCCGTCCGACACTGCCGGGAAATGGGTGAAGATGGAGCAGGAGTTCACATGCTTCGCGTCCGACAACGGCGCATACTCGTTTGTGGTCTATGCGAGCGGACTAAAAGGCGAGATGTCCGTGGCCGACCTGAAGCTTGTTGCGATCGATGCGCTTGCGCTTGAGAAGTCAGAGCGTTCTCCGCTGGTGGCGGCGCAATCGCAGCCGCAGCTGATACCGTTCAGCCCTGTTCTCGGCCGCATACCGAGGTATGATCCTTCGGTTGAGTTCCGCTTTTTCGGGAAGCTGCCTGACGGCGGCGCGCCTGCGGACTTCGACGTAACCGTGTCGCGCGAGGGCACAGCCGCCGTGTCGCGTGCGCCGCTTGCCGCGAAGAGCACCAGGCTCGTCCTGCCTGATGCGGCCACGGCCACGCAGGGGGTGTTCACCGTCGCGATCGTGAGGAGGGCCGATGGCAAGCGCGTATTCGAGGAGCGGCACAGGTATGCGGTTCGCGACGTTCCGCGCACGCTGATGAAGGGTCGCAGGCTAAACAACTTCGCCTTCGAGCTTGTGGCGGCGGAACACAGGGGCGAAGGGGTCACGGAGTTTCCGTTCGATGCGTTCCGTGACGGGTGGCTGTTCATCAAGGCCGGGAACGGCGGCGGCAACGTTGCGCTGGACGGGACGGAGGTTGTGTCTTCCGCGACGCCGCGCGGCGAGACGTTCCGTTTGGTAGAGGCGGGCCGCCACAGGATATCCGTTTCTGGCGCGCCTTGCGCGGTTACGGTTCGCGCCATAGCGGACATCTTCAACTACTGCCCTGGCGCCAACAGCCACGTGAAGGAGAACGGCCCGTACGATTGGGCGTTTCAGGAGAAGTACGTGCTTCCTGCCGTCACCACGCAGAACGGCGGATCCATCCCGAAAGACAGGCTGGACGGGTTCCTCGCGCGCGGCTACCGGTGGCTGTCAAACCTCGGCACCACCGGGATATCCGCCGACGGGCTGGTGGAGAAGCTCGGAACGGCATCGGGCATGGTCAAGCCTGGATACGCGGGTGTAACATGCGACGAGCAGTTTTTCCACAGCCCGAACGCGATCGACGACTTCGCCCGGGGCATGGCGGCGTATGATCTCAAGGCGAACCCGTCGCGCGCCATCTATACCTGGATTGTCGGCAAGCCGGCGACTTCAGCCATCGACGAGCGCTTCTTCGCGACGGCCGTAAACGTGTCGCTTGGCGCGGGCCGTCTTTTGTTCGAGGCATACTGCCGCACGAAGGCGACGGAGGATGAGGCGCGCAGATACCTGAACGACTACATCACCGACACCATCGCGCGGTATCGCGTCACATACCCGCTCGCCGTGGAGTCCACATGTATCGCGCTCGGCAACTTCAACCAGGTGCCTATCCTGTCTCTCGCCCACCATCCTGAGGTGGACTACAAGTACTACATCGACATGCAGCTCAACATGATAGCCAACGACCCGACATTCGAGGGCCTTGGCTCGATAGGCTACTGGGGCAGCTACTATGCCGACGAGGAGCTGCACCGCTGGTGCTTCGCGCTCATGCGGCACTATGTGGTGGAGGGGCGCAAGGATATGCTTTCGTCGGAATACGGCTTCTCCTACCGTCCAGACCACATCCTCAACGGGGATTTTCGCGGAACTCTGGAGCATTGGCGGACGGAGGGCGGCGTGCGCGCGGATGTGATGCAGGATTTCGCGAAGAACAGCGAAAACCGCTGGGGCGGCAACGGTGGCGTTGGCGATACTTTCGCCGTGCTGGTGCGTGGGAAGGATTCAGCCGCTACGCTCCGGCAGACGGCGAAAGGCCTTGAGCCGGGGCGGATGTACCGTCTCCGCTACACGACGTTTGACGTGAAGGACGTCAAGGCGAAGCGCACAGCGCCGCGCAGGTTTGGCGTCTCGGCATCGGTCGGGGCAGGCGCGGAAGTGGAGCCGTCCCTGACCTGGACGCATGTGGACCGCAGGGCGAAAGGCCGGTACGGACAGCTTGGCGCGCGCGTGAACCTTGGCCAGATAGTGTTCAAGGCCTCCGCGCCAGAGGTGGAGGTGGCGTTCAGCAACGAGGCGGCGGCTGAAGGCGAGGAGCTTGGCGTGCACTACGTGTCAATTCTGCCGTACTATCCGGCAAAATAGGGAAGGAGACATTCAATGAACTTTGCGATACTGCTGGCGGCGGCGCTTTCGCTCAACGGGACCTGGCGGCTCGACTACAGGCTGGAGGAGGAGCGCGGCGAGTGGCGTACGGTGCCAGCGCAGGTTCCGGGTGACGCATATGTAGCCTTGCAGGACGCAAGGGTTATTCCCGATCTGACCGTGGGAACAAACGTCTGGGGTGCGCTCAAGTATGAACAGTGTGAATGGCGATACTCGCGCACTTTCAACGCGCCGCAGCTGAAGCCCGGCGAACGCGCCGAACTGGTGTTCGACGGTGTTGACACTCGCGCGACGTACACACTCAACGGAGTCCAGATAGGACGGAGCGACAACATGTTTGTGCCGCACCGTTTCGACGTGACGGAGCGCCTCAAGCCCACCGGAAACACTCTGGAGGTGCTGATCGCCTCTCCGCTCGGACGCAGCCTGCTGAACGTGCTTGGGCGGAGCCGCGTTGGCGGAACCGACGTGGAGGGCATCCGCAAGGCGCAACATTCGTTCGGGTGGGACATCATGCCGCGCGTCGTGTGCGGGGGCATATGGCGCGATGTCTACCTTGACGTGCTTCCTCCAGAGCGCTTCGGCGACGTGTTCTGGATCGTTGAGCGCGTAGACGCCAAGAAGCGCACGGCGGATGTGCGGGTGCAGTGCCAGGTGATTGCGCCGCGCCGCAGGCTCCACACGGCGCGGCTCAGGGTAACGCTGTCGCGCGACGGCAAAGTGGTGTCGGAATGCAAGCATCCACTGCGCTACGCGCAGACATGCGACAATCTGCGAGTGACAGACGCAAAGCTGTGGTGGCCCCGTTCTGCTGGCGAGCCAGCGCTCTACGACGCCGTTGCCGAGCTGACGGACGAGGACGGCTCTCTGCTCGCACGCGATGTTCGCAAGATCGGCCTGCGCACGGTTCGGCTGGAGCGCGCCGACTGGTATTCGGAAGAGAATCCGGGCACCTTCCGTTTCATCGTAAACGGTTCGCCCGTATACATGCACGGCTGCGACTGGACGCCGATGGATGCGCTCCATTCACGCGACGGGCGGCATATCCGGCGATGCCTCGACATGCTCGTTGACCTCAACTGCAACATGATACGCATCTGGGGTGGTGGCGTGTACGAGCCGGATGCCCTATACGACTTCTGCGACAGAAATGGCATACTTGTGTGGCAGGATTTCATGATGGGCAACGTCGAGCCCGAGCAGAATGACGCCTTTGCAAAGGCGATTGAGGAGGAAGCGAAGGTGCAGGTCGTGCGTCTGCGCTCCCATCCTTCTCTGGCGCTGTGGTGCGCCAACAACGAGCAGGACCGTTCAGTGGCGAGCATGTGGAGGGAGAATGCACCCGATCCGGCGGGCGACCGCATCAGCCGCGAGGTCCTGCCGCGCGTACTTCGCGACTTCGATCCGTTCACGCCATATATCCCATCGTCGCCATGGTGGACGCCCGATGTGGTATCCGGAAAGGCAAAGCTTTCGCAGGATCACCTTTGGGGACCGCGCGCCCAATACTTTAAGGGTGCGTTCTGGACTGCGAACACGCCTACGTTCGTGAGCGAGACCGGCTACCATGGCTGCCCGTGCGTGGAGTCGCTTCGCCGCATGATGACGCCCGATGGCGTGTATCCGTGGCCGGACAGGTCGAATAAGTTCGACTTCAACGCGGAGTGGCAGTGCAAGGCCACCGTAGCCTATCCCGAGCAGGGACCGGGCGGCGACGGGAACGGACGCAACTCGTTGATGCCGAGGCAGGCTGCGATGATGTTCGGTAAAACGCCCGAACGCCTCGAGGATTTCGTCGATGCATCGCAGCACGCCCAGGCCGAGGCTCTGAAGACCTGGATCGAGCTGTCGCGTTCGCGCAAGGGCCGCACTTGGGGTCTGCTTTGGTGGAACCTGCGCGACGGATGGCCGATTCTGTCCGATGGCGTGGTTGACTGGTACTTCGGCAAGAAGCAGGCGTATGCTGCGATCAGGCAAGCTTCACAGGACGAGCTTGTGATGATTCGCGATGATCACAAGGTTGTCGCCGTGAACGACCGCTTCCGCGCCGTGAAAGGCGATGTGCGGATAATGGATCGCGAAACCGGGCGTGTGGTGCTGGCGAAAGACTATTCCGTGGGCGCCAACGCCACGGCGGAGATTGGTACGCTCGACTGGTCGGGTCAGGGAGTGTTTGAGATCGAATATGCCGTTGACGAAGAGTGGCACAGGAACTACTACCTCTACGGCGAGCCGCCTTTCAGCTTTGCCCGCATCGACCCGCTTCTCAAGGAGGCGCGGGCCGAGTGCCCCATTTACGACAGCACGGTCCGCTACCGGAAGACCGCGAGACGGAATGCCCTGGACTGCGCGATTGCCGCCGCCGAGCGAATGCTTTCGGAGAAGGAGAAGGGCGGCGTTTCGCCGCGTGCGCTGCTGGGTATGCTTGAGCTGACGCGCTATGTGGATGCGCCGCGCCGCGCGCGCTACCGCAGGTTCGCGGAAGCGACGCTTGGGGCGCTGCCGGAAAGGATGCGGGCCGATCCGTTCTTCAGGATGGCGGAGGCCGAACTTGCAGACCTGAGACGCCGGGAGTCGGAGCTCGCCGCCGTGGCGGCGAAGCTGCGGCCTGAAATCGGTCTGCCTGAAAATGAATATCGCCGCCGCTACCGGGCGCTCGATTCCCTGACCAACGACGTGCCGGACTCGGCGGAGGTGGAGCAGGCTCTATCCTCTCCTATCCCCGACACCTCAGACAAGCTGTACCGCGAATATTCCGAGAACGGAAACCGCTCCCGCTACGAGGCACGCTGGTTTGCGCGGGAGAAGATGTTCGAGACGCTCGTAAGCGCCGAGATCGCCGAGGGAAAAGGGCGGTTTCTGCCGAAGATAGAGAAGATGCTTGCCGCGTTCTGCGACCAGAAATCATGGGTGTTCCCGGCGCATGACGGCATGGTGCGCGGGCACAACGGAAACCTTCTGGGAAAGGCTCAGAGCGTGGATCTCTTCGCCTCGGAGCTGGCGGCGCACATCGCATGCGCAGTGTCGGGACTGCGCAACCGACTCGATCCTGCCCTGGTGCGCCGCGTGAAAGATGAGGCGGAGCGCAGAATCTTCGCCCCCATACGCCGCGACATCAGGTTCTACGCTACGCAAGGCGGCAGTCCCAAAGGTGCTCCGTTTTGCGGCTACCACTGGTGGATCGACGGAAAGAGCAACTGGAACGCCGTCTGCTGGGACAATGTGGTATGTGCGGCGCTGGGCTTGATCGACGATGCCGCCGACCGGGCGCTTTTTGTGGATGGAGCCGTCAAGTCGGTTGATTGCTATCTGGCAGGTTTCAATGATGACGGGTACTGTTCGGAGGGGATGGGGTACTGGAACTACGGCTTCGGGCACCATATGCGGATGGGTCTTCTGCTTCGGGCTGTCAGCGATGGGCGGATCGACATATTCACGCGTCCCATCCAGCACAGGATCGCGGACTACGCGCGCAACTACGAACTGCTTCCCGGCGTTTCGCCGGCCTTTGCCGACGGGAACGGCGCGCCGACGCGCCGGAACCTTGAGCTGTCGAAGTCCATATGGCCGGATGTCGATCGCCGTCCCTCTGCCATAAGCGAGTTTCCGGACGGCCAGGTGTGGCTGTTCCGCGCGCCTGCAGGACTGTCGGTCGCTTTCAAGGGCGGACATAACGGCGAACAGCACAACCACAATGACGTGGGTTCGTACTATCTTGTGGACTGTGGACGGTTCGTCAGCGGCGATCCCGGCAATGAACAGTATTCCAGGCGCACGTTCTCGGCTCAGCGCTATGAATCTCCGGTCATCAACTCGTATGGACATCCAGTGCCTGTCGTGGGCGGCGAACTGCAGAAGACTGGCGCCAGATACGGAGCTAAGGTTGTGGAGAGGGTGTTCGGAGAAAAGGAATGCAGGATTTCGCTGGAGCTGAAGGGCGCATATGGCGCAAAGACGCTGAAGAGTCTTGTTCGCACGTTCATCTGGGATCGCGCAGGCGAGAAGTTTACGGTGAAGGATCGGTTTGAGTTCACCGAGCCGACGACATTCGAGGATCCGTATCTTGCCTATGCCGAACGTCCTTGCAGGCCGGAAATCTCTGTCATTCCTGCCGGACATTCGCTCAAGGAGGAGGATATTCCCAATCCAGGGTATAACTCGCCACACCGCGTTGCGGTTGTGCCGTCAGGGCCGGTCATGTCGGCGGAGGTGACCTTCACGTTCCGCCACGCCGATTGATATGGTAGAATTGCGCAGTTTTCATTGAACAGTAAAGGATGCCACAGAATGGATATTGTCGAAACGCTTAAGGCCGCCGGAATCATTCCGGTGATTGTAATAGATGACGAGGCTAAGGCCGTGCCGCTTGCCAAGGCTCTGGTGGGCGGCGGTCTGCCGGTGCTTGAGGTCACGTTCCGCACGCGTGCCGCGGCTGGCGCGATCGCCAGAATCAGGGCCGAGGTGCCGGATGCGGTGGTCGGCGCAGGCACTCTGCTCACGAAGGATCAAGTTAAGGCGGCGAAAGATGCTGGTGCCGTGTTTGGCGTAGCCCCCGGTTTTGATCCAGCAGTCGTTTCGGTTGCGCAGGAGGTCGGGTTGCCGATGGTGCCAGGCGTGGCAACGGCCTCAGAGCTTTCGCAGGCGTTGACGGCTGGAGTTCCGATGGTCAAGTTCTTCCCTGCGGAGGCGGCGGGTGGAGTGAAGATGATCAAGAACCTGCTGGGCGCATTTAAGTTCACCGGCGTGAAGTTCATGCCTACCGGCGGCATAAACGCTGTTAATGTGAAGGACTATCTCGCCGTTCCTGAGATTGTCGCCTGCGGCGGTACGTGGATTGTGCCGAAGGATGCGCTTGCATCGAACGACTGGGGCAGGATAGAGACTTTGGCGGCGGAAGCGGCCGCGATCGTCAGGGCTCGGGGATGAAGTTCCTTGTCACTGCTGGGCCAACGCGGGAATTCATCGATCCGGTGCGTTTCCTCTCAAACCCGTCGACAGGGCGCATGGGCTTTGCAGTCGCCCGCGCCGCGCGCGCGGCCGGGCATGAGGTGACGCTTGTCGCTGGCCCTGTCGCGCTCAGGACGCCACATGGCGTGCGGCGAATTGACGTGGTTTCCGCACGCGAGATGCTCACGGCGGTGGAATCGGAGAACTTCGACTGCCTTGTTGCAACGGCGGCGGTAGCGGATTGGCGTCCGGCAAGATGTGCATCGAAGAAACTCAAGAAGAATGAGATGGACGGGTTGCTTCGGCTTGTACGCAATCCGGATATACTCAAGACGGTAGCGTTACGGCTGCGGCGGGGCCATGGACGCAGGCCAATTCTGGTAGGGTTTGCCGCTGAGACCGGCGACCCTGCATCCGAAGCTGTGCGCAAGTGCCGGGAGAAGAGGCTTGATTTCGTTGTCGCAAACGATGTGACTTCGGCAGGCAGCGGCTTTGGCACCGATACAAACCGTGTGGCATTTGTGTTCCCTGACGGTCGCATCGAGAGGCTGCCGCTTATGTCGAAAGCCGCCGTCGCCAGGCGAATTGTCAGGATGGCATCGGGTTTAAGAAATATTTCTGAATGAGCCACATGCTTTTTGTGGAGGAATAACGCGTTATGCATCTTTTCCTGACAAAAGAGTATTTGCATTTTAATCCGATGCCTACTTGCATTTTAATCTCTTGTGTGAAGGAAAAGTGCTTATGAAACATGTCTTGAGCGATATCAGTGTGCTGCTGTCAAAGGTTAGGGTGTGGGGTGTTAATGGGATAGTCAGTTTCTTTCGGAGGAAGATTACTAATGCAATCTTTCGGAAAAGGCTGGTTCAATGTGTCCGTAAGTCGCGTTTTACAACGCCAGAACGAGGAGTTACTGTTGTTGGAGAGCTTACGGCTCAAGTTTCGCTTAGTAAGACTTTGCGTGATTTTGTTCTTAATTTGCAAGATGCCAGGATACCTTGTCAAACTTACGATACTTGTTTGAAGCCGCAAATTCCTGTTGCGGATATGGCTCGTATCATCACTTCCTCAGATGACTTTGACATCGGGCGTTATTCGCATATAGTGATGATGTACCGTTGTCCGCTTTCGGACGATCTCTTGCCGCAGTGCAAGAGATTGCAGATAGCGTTTCATGACAGTGAACACGGGGTTCATGTCACAGCCCCATATCTTGGGAGGCATGGAGCAGGCATAATTGCCATGTCCGATTTCAATTACAGGTACTTTCAACGAACGTTCAAAGATAACGATGTGTTTAAGGTTACTTATCCGTTTCGTTTTAGGATACGTGGAGCGACACCACGTGGAGAAATGCGAGAAAAATATGGAATTGATCGAGATGATTTCGTGGTGTTTTTCAACTTCGATTTCGGTTCTTACTATCGTAAGAACATTCCGGCGGCATTGAAGGCTTTCTCTTTGGCGTTTAAGGATGACCGGAAAGCGTGGCTTGTGTTCAAGACTAAAGGAGCTAGAGCGAATCCAAAGCAGGTCAGAGAAATGGAGGCGTTTGTGCAGCAACTTGGAATAGCTGACAGATTCATCCATGTATCAAGTTATCTTCCAAGAACTGATGTTGATGGACTTACCGAAATGTGCGATGTATATCTTTCTCTGCACAAATCGGAGGGCTTTGGAATAGGTATGGCGGAAGCCATGAGTCAGGGCAAACCTGTTGTCGCTACAGATTGGAGCGCCAATACGGAATTTTGCCGTCCTGATACGGCGTGGTGCGTTCCATACCGCATTGTTCCAATACTTCCGCATGAATATCCTGTGGAGATGAAAGAATGGGCTGAAGCAGATGTGGCTGCTGCTGCTGCTGCATTGCGTGAGATACGCGCAAATCCAACGGAAGCGGCGATGCGTGCTGCTCGTGGCAAGGCTTTTATGGAGGAGCATTTCTCGGTAGTCCGCTTTAAGAAGGACATGGAGAATCTTCTTGAAAGGAATGCAATTCATAATGATGATGCGATGTTATTTTGAAATCGCTAAAGGTATCCGGATTTGAATGTGACGGATGTTGTCGTTTTATGGTGTTGCTGCAACGATTGGCAGAGAACTGGCTATGTATTGTAAATAGAGTGCATCGCATATTCGCATCGAAAATATGGTACAATTCGCAACCGTGAATATCAATGGGTGTCATAAGTTGCCATGCTTGGCTTGCTACCTTGCGGTCTATAAGAGGGATCGTGGGCGGTATTCTACCTACTCGTCTGCCTTTGGTGTGAGGTACGGTGTTTTTCTGTTTCGCTAACGTATATCCTATCTGTACAATGAATATGCTTTTGAGTAAAGGGTTGTCTGCGATTCGTGCATTCTTTGCCTGGATTGAGAACAATATAATATCAATTGTGCCATTCTGGTGTGTGCGATGCATATACCATCGTTTGATGGGCGTGAAGATTGGCCGTGGGACGCAATTCAATATGCGAACTTATTTTATGGGGCCAGGAAAGTTTGTCGTCAAAGATTATACACATATCAATCCAGATTGCTTAATAGACTATAGAGGAGGAATAGAGATTGGATCATGTGTGTCGATTTCGCATAGAGTTATGATTATTACAGGGGGACACAATGTCAAATCACATGAGTTTGCAGAATCCCATGCGCCAATAAAGATTGGAGACCATGTTTGGATAGGTGCCGGGGCGATTGTTCTGAAAGGTGTTGAGATAGGTGAGGGTGCTGTTGTGGCAGCAGGCGCTGTAGTGACAAGAAACGTACATCCATTTACTATTGTTGGCGGCATTCCGGCAAAGAAGATTGGTGAAAGAGTTAGAGAGCTAGACTACAAATGCTACACGACCAACATATTCATGTAAAAGTTTCTATAATTACCGTTGTTCGCAATGCGGTAGATAAAATCGGGTCGACACTTGACAGTGTTTTAGAACAGGACTACGATAATATTGAGTATATTGTAATTGATGGAAGTAGTACAGATGGAACAATCGACATAATAAAGCGGTATGTTGATAAAATCGCGTTTTTTGTGTCAGAACGAGACGACGGCATTTATGATGCGTTAAATAAAGGGATTAAGCAGTCGACTGGAGCTTGGATTGGTGTGTTGAATGCGGGCGATAATTTTGCTTCCAAGGATGTCGTTTCCAGTATATTCGGCGATTACAACAATTATTGCGGGAGTGATGTAATATATGGGGATGCTATCGGTGTTGATGGTAAGATGGAGTTTTATTCTAAAGGAACAGATGACATCTCTAATCTGTTGAATGGGCCTGCTTATCGGCACGGTGCCGCGTTTGTCAGAAGTGAAGTTCATAAGCGCTATCTTTTTGATTTGACGAAGAAAATGCAGCTTGATTTTGCGCTTGACTATGAGCAAATATATCGTATGTACAAAAGCGGCATAATTTTCAAAAAGATTGCAGTTCCAGTTGTGAGGTATGAGCTCAGGGGGGTCTCAACAGGGTCGCCATTCAAGACAACTTACTATAATTATCTTATAACACACAATATGAAGTGTGGCGTGTTCATGAAAAGTGTACTCGTCGTGCTTACGGTTTGGAGAGGAGCAATTGTGGTTGCCAAACGGTGCTATGAGAGGTGGAAGAAATGTCAGTAATTGAGAAGTTGCGTATTTGGGGTGTCAAGGGTGCTATTGATTATATATTCAATCAGTTCCGTTGTTGGCGGATTAAACGGATTTTCTTGGATAATGCCAAAAGGTTTCCGTACAATGATCCGCTTGTCGGCATAACAGTCGTTGGTAATCTTTCTGATTGCGGCAGTTTGAGCAAGGTACTTCGTGATTTCTGTTTTTCGCTGAAAGATGCAGGGATTCCGTTTCAGACTTATGACCTTGGTTCTAACAATGTGCCGAACGAGGACATTGCTCCTATCTTGACACCGGTCAAGGATTTTAGGATTGCCAAGTATACCAATCTTGTTGAGATGGTTTGTTCGCCTGTGCCGGACGGAATTGTTCGGCACAGATCCAGAATTGTTTTTTGGGAGTTTGAAAGCGGTTTGTCGCATGGGTATCCAATATTGTTTGAATGTCTGGGCGATATTGTAGGATTGTCGGACTTCAACTATAATTATTATAAAATCGCTTTTCGAGATAAGCGGAGCGTTAAAAAAATCTTATATCCATTTAGAATGGTGTTGGATGCAGGTTTGTCGGTTGTGGCGGCGAGAGCGCGATTTAATATTCCTCGAGAATGTTTTGTTGTGTTTTATAACTTCAGCTACAAATCTGGGATAGATAGAAAAAATCCAGAAGGAGCAATAAGGGCATTCGCAAAAGCATTTGCAAACAATGGGAATGCAAGAATTGTTTTCAAGACAATGGCAGCAGCAGAATATCCACAACGAGTAGGTGCGCTTAAAATGTTGGCGGAAAGTCTAGGTGTCATGGATAAAGTTGATTTTGTGGATGAATACCTTACTCAGCATGATGTGTTTACCTTGACTAATGCATGTGATGTTTATCTATCCTTGCATCGAGCAGAAGGGTTTGGCCTTGGTATAGCGGAGGCCATGGCACTTGGTAAACCAGTGGTTGTCACTAATTATAGTGCTCCTACGGAATTTTGCAATGAGTCAAATTCAATTCCTATCGGATTCAAGTTGGTACCTTTTGAAGCCTCTGACAACAAGCTTTATAATGCTGCAGACAAATGGGCGGCACCAGATATTGACGAGGCGGCAAGGGCATTGCTGAGGTTGTATGGAGATGCTAACCTGCGTATGAAATTAGGGGCGAAAGCCAGAGAGTTCATCATGCAGCGATACTCCATCTCCAAATTTAGGGAATCAGTGACGGCGTTTTTAGGCGTTGGCGCGCAATGAAAACGAGGAAAGTTGTGATATGAATAATATGTGGTTCGTTACTTTTGGTGATAGTCGCCTAAAACAAGCCCGTAAACGCATTGGCCGTCAGGCTGAAAGGATGGGTGTGTTTGGGGATCGCATCCGCATTTTTTCGGAGAAGGATCTAGACTCTAATTTCTGTGCGATGATGAAAGAACGGCTTGTAAAAGGGTCGCGAGGTTTCGGTTATTGGTGTTGGAAGCCACAAGTGATATTGCAGAGTCTGGATGAAATGCCGGAAGGTGATGTGTTGCTTTATTGTGACATCGGATGCCATCTCAATCATAGAGGGGTAAAGCGTCTTGAGGAATATCGTGAGCTTGCCGTTGAACATTCAGTTGTTGCATTTCAATCGCGTGCGTTGGGTGAAGAGGCAAGAACAAATCTAAAGCTCCACTTTCTGCCAGAACGTCGATGGTCTAAAATGGATTTGCTTAGACATTTTGGTGTCGCAGACAGAAAGGACATTCTTGATTCTGGACAGATAGGGGCTGGCGTCATTATATTGAAAAACGATATGATTTCACGACGACTCATTGAAGCGTGGCGAAAATGTTATTACGACCATTTTGAGTTTGTAGATGATACGCCTTCCAAATATCCTAATGTTCCTGATTTTGTTCAGAATGCACATGATCAATCAGTGTTTTCGCTCTTGTGCAAGAAGAATGGGGCATATCTCCTTTCCAGCGGGGAATACGCTCATATCCGTATGTATATGCCAGAGTGTGGCGATGTGAGACTTTGGCCCGAATACTGGAGTGAGCTAAAATATTACCCTGTTCATGCAAAGCGAGACTTAGGGAAATATACTCAACTTGTAGAATGCCCCGATTGGTTAAAACCAATCTTAGGAAAGAGGGGAAGACGTATCGCATCTATCATTTATGAGGTTGTAAAACCTTTGATTGCTCTTGCGAAAAACAAAAAATCGTTGTGATGATGAGGAGACTTCATGATGTACGTATTGTCCAGATTAGTTGCCAAATTCCGTTTCAAGTTGTTTCGCCTAATGTCAATCATCCTTTTGGGGCGAGATGGTGGACAGTCGGTCATAGGACAATGTGTAGCGTCAGATTTGGAATTTGCCAACACCAAAGCCATAAGAGATTGCATACTTGAACGTCGGCTACTTTCTGGGCCAACAATACAAAACTACAATTTGGCAGATATTCCTGAATGCTGGAGAGCAATGTTTTCCCGCCCAGCGGTATTTCCCCGGCGATTTGCCTATTTGCTTGGTGATGTTGCAATAGGACCAAGTTCGGGTGTGATATATCGGCCTCCTAAACGACTATTGGGGGATGGGTTGATTTTCATACCAAGTGTGGCTCACCATTATTTCTTCTTCCAGTGTGGAATACAGGAGGTCATGCTTTCTGCGAAATCAATTGATGAAGAACTGCCAGTTTGTCCGATGCCCACAATTGGTTATTACCATGTGTTATATGAGGGACTTATGCGTGTTTTCAAGGCGCAAAAGGTTTTTGGAAATATAAAGATTCTTGTTCCAAAGGCGCGTCCAGGGTATGTTGATGAAATGCTTGATTTTGTCGGTGTTAGGTCCAATCGGATCATAGTTTCTGATTGCCCAGTCAAATGTAAGAAAGGTGTGCTGATCCCAAGGTGGAGCGATTGCGGTGAAAATCTAACGGGAGATATTTGCGAGTTTCGGGAAGGCTTAATTTCACGACTGCCAGATAACTGTAATGGTTCCAATAAACTTTATATTTCGAGGTCTCGGAGCCGTAGGATGCTTAGTAATGAATATGAAATTGAAAAGGTTCTCGCAAACTGTGGCTATAAGATTGCATATTTTGAAGAGATGTCATTTGTTGAACAATTGAAGACAATTCGTTCGGCAGAAACGATAATAGCTCCTCATGGGGCGGGCCTAGCGAATTTGATTGTCGCTAGGCCGAGAACCAAAGTGATTGAGATAATGACGCAAGGGTGGGCAAATAGTTGCTATGGGCATCTTGCCTCATCTCTTGGATTGGACTATACTTGCATTGATGCAGATGAACCTGATTTCATGGATAGGTTGCACAACTTATTCTAGAATAGGACTATGGTCTGAACTCTCCACCCAGTCGACGATGTGAGTGCTTAGACCGCCTGGCTGTCCTCTGCTGTTTCGCGAATTCCATTTGCCATACGCATCTGGCACGCATATGTTTTTGATTGATATTTAGTTGCGCCGCGAACATGATGAGCGATTTTCTTTCTGATGATTATGAATCTTTTAGACATTAAGAGTGACTGGCACAGTGCGTTTCCTGATGAAAACATTAAGCACGCAGTTGCAGTTGATTTGAGGCACAGTTTTTTTTTTTTCAATAGAATTCGCATCCAAATCACATAGAGCAGTTGAGAAGGTGCGGGGTATGGATTTCGTTGATGTGGTTGCGGGTGGGGCTTATGCGTGCCACTTGCTTTCGTGGGTGGACAGAGCGCGGTTGTCCGTCACTACCTGTAGCCTTTGGTGTCACTGCCTGTAGCCTTTGGTGTCAGTAATTGCGGTCTTTGGTGTCAGTGGCGATGCTGAAATATCGTCTGACGATATCATGCACATCGTCTGACCTTATTCATATTTTGGTCTGACGATATATCGATTATCGTCTGACCAAAAATATTATATCGTCCGACCATATACATTATATCGTCAGACCATAAATACGAAAAGGTCAGACCATAATGGTGCATTGCCAGACTCATCATGCTATGCTGTCTGCCTTAACTGCGAACAGCGCCAGAGAGGAATATGATGCGTAGCGCGCTGGTTCCTTGGGCGCTAAGTTGTTTGCATTTCAAATCGCCTTATGATAAAAATAAATGCATGAATTTTGAGGTGAAGCGATAATGAACATTCTACTTGTCGATCACATATGCCATCGTCAGACGAAGTCGTTTGATTTCTTCCGGGATTTGCTGTCGCAGCATTTCCGCGTCGATACATTCCATTATGAGCGGCATTACCGTTGCCGCATTCCGCCAAAAAAAGTGGCGTGGGCGGATGTGTTGGTGTTTCTTGAATTCATTCCGTTCAGGTTCCGGTTGGGTGTGCCGGGGAAGAGATGCGTATTTGTGCCGATGTACGACAACGAATGGGGTTCGGTCGGACTGTGGCGGCGCATTGCGCTGTCTGGTATGAGTGTTGTCTCGTTTTCCCGGAGCGTTTCTGGGTTCGCTAGGCGGTGTGGGGTGCGGAATGTCCTTGATGTAAGATACGCGGTTGATACGGATAGGTTCGCCGGGAAGGAGGGCGATCCACGTGTCATTGCGCTCTGGGAACGAGGTGCGGTGACATTCCGCACGGTGAAAAGACTTTTCAGCCCGGAGGATGTCGACAAGGTGATTGTCATGCGCCGCCCTGCCGAGAACGTCGCATACGAGCCGGTTTCCCCTGAAGACATTGCGGTATACCATGTTGAAATCCATGAAAGCGCATTTCTTCCGGAAGAGGAATATCATAAGCTGTTGAGCGAACCCGGTGTTTATGTCGCGCCGAGGCTCAAGGAAGGCATCGGGATGTCGTTTCTTGAGCAGATGGCGATGGGGAAGTGCGTGGTCGCCCATGACGACGCCACGATGAATGAATACATAGCCGACGGGACAAACGGAATCCTCGTTGACATGCGCAATCCGCGACACGTCTCCGCCGCCGAGATTGCGAACGTGCGCGCAAATGTGCGCGCATCGATGGCGGAGCTGCATTCGGAATGGAAAAAGGACATGGTGCGGCTTGTGGATTTCTTTGGGGCCATGAAGGAGATTGTCCCGTTGCGCTCCCCGTGGCGCGCCAGCTCCCTCTTTTGGTTTCTCTACTACTGGATAGAGGGCGGTGCAATGCGCCTTGCCCGTCGCTGCGTGAAATGTTAGCCGACACATCAGGGCGGATTTGTGCTATAATGCGCCCCATCAGTAGACAGGCAGTCAAGTGAAGTGCCGTCCTGTCTCAACGAAAACACTAAGGACAGACTATGGAAATGAAGAAGATGTTGTGCGTGGCGTGTGCGGCTGCTGCCGTGTGCGCCGTGAAGGCGGAGACCAAGGTGGGCATCATCGGGCTCGACACGAGCCATGCGATTGCGTTCACCAAGATAATGAACGTGGACAAGGATCCGTCGGTGGCGGGCTTCCGCATGACGGCGGCGTACCAGTGGGGCTCGCGCGACATAGCATCGTCCACGAACCGCTACGCAAAGTACGTGCCGCAGATGAAGGAGATGGGCGTGGAGATCGTTCCGTCGATCGACGACCTGCTCGCGAAAGTCGATGTGGTGTGCCTTGAGACGAACGACGGGCGCGAACACCTCTGGCAGGCGGAGAAGGTGTTCAAGAGCGGCAAGCGCGTTTTCATCGACAAGCCCCTGGCCCACAACCTCGAGGACGCCCTCAAGATATACGAGCTGGGCAGGCAGTACAACGCCCAGTACTTCTCGTCCTCCGCGCTGCGTTTCAGCAACGTGGCCAAGGCCGCCCGCGCCGGTGAGTACGGCAAGATCCGCGGCGCCGCGCTCATTTCGCCTTCGCCGGTCGAGGAGCAGGGCACGCACAACTTCTACACGTGGTACGGCATACACGGCTTCGAGCCGCTCGTCGCCATCATGGGTATGGGCGTGGACAAGGTCTCGTGCTTCCGCAACGACACCGACGACGTAATCAACGCCACCTGGAAGGATGGCCGCATGGGCGAGCTCAGGCTCCAGCGCAAGAGTTGGATATACTCTGGGTACGTGTTGCCTGAGAAGCCGGTCGACAAGAAGCAGCCCATCATCATCTACGACGGCTACCAGGGCTACCAGCCGCTCCTTAAGGAGATCGTGAAGTTCTTCAAGACGGGCGTTGCACCGGTGTCGCCCGAGGAGACGCTCGAGATATTCGCCATGATGGAGGCGGCGGAGATGTCCGCAAAGCGCGGCGGAGAGCCCGTCACCATAGAGGAGGCCAAGGCGTACGTCCAGGCGAACTGGTTCATGCGGCTTTTCATGTAATCCAAACGCAAAACTCAAAGCAAGGAGCAATACGATGAATCTCAACAGAAGAAACTTCCTGTTCGGCTCGGCGGCGGCCACGGCTCTCGCCGGCTGCTCAACCGCGAAGGTGGGCGTGCGCACGCTCAAGCCGGGCGAAAAGCCGGCGGTGGCCGTGATCGGCTACGGGCTGCGCGCCCGCGACCTCACCGGCGAGTTCCTCGGTCTCAACGACCTTTGCAGGGTGGTTGCCATATGCGACTGCGACAAGGTGCGCCGCGCCGCAGGCGTAAAGCGGGTGAACGACTACTACGCAGGCAAGAATATCGACGTCACGTGCACGGGCTATGCGGACTTCCGCGAGGTGCTCGCCAACCCCGAGATCGACATGGTCTGCATAGCGACGCCCGACCACTGGCACGCCTACATGTCGGTGGAGGCCATGAAGCACGGGAAGGACGTTTACTGCGAGAAGCCGCTCACGTTCTGCGTGGACGAGTCCCGCAAGGTGATGAAGGCGCAGGAGAAGTACGGCCGCGTGTTCCAGACCGGCTCGATGCAGCGGTGCTGGCCGGAGTTCCGCACGGCGGTGATGATCGTGAGGAACGGATTCATCGGCGACGTGAAGTACGTTGACGCGAACTATGGACGCGGTGGGCAGAAGCTCGGCGGGCCTTCCCATCCTGTCCGCTTCTACGACGAGCCGGAGAAGGCGAAGACGGAAGGCGCGCCCAACCCGGACGTAGACTGGAACATGTGGCTCGGGCCCGCGAAGTGGCGCCCGTATTCCGACCGCCTTGCCCCGCGCGGCATGCACAAAGGCTACGGCCAGGTGATGTTCTGGCGCTTCGACGACGACATCGGCACCGGCTACAACGGCGACTGGGGCGCACACCACCTCGACATCGCGCAGTGGGGGCTCGACATGGACAAGAGCGGTCCGTACAAGATCATCTGCTCCGACGAGCCGCACTCCGACAACCTCTTCCACGGCTGCCGCCGCCAGTTCGGCATGAGGATGCTCTTCAAGAAGCCGTACGGCGACGTGGAGCTGTATCACGGGCCGTTCGGGACGTGGGGAACGGTGTTCTACGGCACCAAGGGAATCGTGGCCGTGAACCGCGGCAAGATCGCCGTGTGGCTCGGCCAGGGCGTGAAGCCCACGGCGGAGATCCGCAAGCAGGTGGGCGACGCGTCGTTCAAGGGCATGACGCTCGTCGCGGCGTCTATCGGCAAGGACTACGGCACCGATGCGGCCTCCAAGAAGGACAACCGTCTTGATGCCGCGCTGAAGAAGCTCTCCGAGCACTTCAAGCTCGACACGGCGGCGGTGCAGATATACAAGTCCACCGACAAGAGCCAGGTGCGCAACTTCGTAGAGCACTACTACGACCGCAAGCCGACGCAGTCGCCCGCCGAGACGGGCGGTCGCAGCGCGATCCTCTGCCAGCTCTGCAACATGAGCTACGTGTACGATACCGGCTTTGAATGGGATCCCGAGAAGAACGATTTCGCGGACGGCAATCCGATGGGCATCTCACTTACGCGCGAATGCTACCGCAACGGCTGGGAGGTGATCGTCTGATGAACAGGAGAGATTTCTTCAAGAGTGCAGCCGCTCTCGCGGCGGTTGCGGGAATCACGGGGAAAAAGGCAATGGCGCAGTCTAAACCGAAGCCGGGCAACAACCCGATCTGGCTCATGACGAGCGCGTTTCCGGGCGAGAGCTTCGAGCAGGTGCTCCAGCGCGCGAAGAGCGTTGGGGCGCAGGGG
This sequence comes from uncultured Verrucomicrobiota bacterium, assembly GCA_946631345.1. Lineage (GTDB taxonomy): Bacteria > Verrucomicrobiota > Kiritimatiellia > RFP12 > UBA1067 > UBA1731. Next base: position 5,324 of record CAMPAA010000009.1, on the reverse strand, counting down.
CTTGAGCTGTGCGTGTTCCGGCGCGGCTCTGACCGCAAGGACCACACCGCGACGCACCTCGACTACGAGACGTTCGACCTTGAGGCGGCGAAGCGCGTGGTCGCCCGCTGCAACGAGACGGGCCTGCGTGTATCCGTGGGCGCATACGACAACCTCATCGGCGGAAAGCCCGAGAATCAGATCGTGAACCAGAACCACATCCTCAAGCTCATCCGCATCGCGGCGCTGCTCGGCGGCGACGCGAACGATGTGGTGTGCGGCTCCTTCGTCGGCTACGACCACGAGCTCGGGCGGCAGGACGGTGGATTCGAAAAGAACCTCATGAAGTTCAAGAAGGTGTTCACCCCCATCGCGAAGTACGCTGAGGATCTCGGCGTGACGCTCTGCTTCGAGAACTGCCCGATGGAGGGCTGGCAGCCCGTCACCGCGCCCGACTGCTACAACAACCTCCCCGGATGCCTTGCCGCGCGCAAGCTCATGTACGCGCTTGTGCCGTCCAAGGCGCTGGCCGAGACGTACGACCCCTCGCACGACATCTGGCAGCACATCGACGCCAGCGAGGTGGTCAGGGCGATGGACTTCAAGCGTTTGCGCCGCATACACATCAAGGGCACGCGCAACTTCCCGAACTCCCCGGCGGCGATCCACTGGGGCCGTCTCTTCCCGGCGCAGTCGGTTGATGCCGCGCTCGCGAAGAAGGCGGGCGTTCCGCTGCCTGCGAACGAATGGGACCGCTGCAACTACGAGCCGCGGCTGCCTGGCTTCGGCGGCAGCGATTCTCTTGACTGGTCGAAGTTCCTCGAAACGCTCATGGAGCTCGGCTATCGCTATCCGTTCGTCATCGAGAACGAGGGCTGCAACTCGTCCCACACCGGCAACATGGGCGCCACGATGCAGGGTTTCCGCGCGACGGTGCTGAACACCGCTCCCGTCGTTTGGCCTCTCGGCCCGGACGGCTACGCCTACGACGCCTCCGCCCAGAAGCCGATGGCCATGACCCTCAACAGAGACATCCCGGTCAAGACAATGGCCGATCTCGCATAGGAGGGGGATACCGATGCACGGCATGGCGATTGCAGGCGGCAGGGGTAGAACCGCATGGACGATGGCGGCGCTGGCTTGCGCCGCCGTCCTTGCGCTCCATGCCGGGCCAGACGGCGACAAGCTGGCGGCGAAGTGCGGAGCGCTCGCGCGCGACAAGTTCCAGGGCTTCGAGCGCACAGTATTCGCCTTCGAAGGGTGCGAGGCGTGGGTTGTGGAGCCTGCCGCGCCTGCGGCGGGCTCGCCGTGGGTGTGGTGCATGGAGTGGCCGACGGCGTTCCAGGATCGCACCGGCGTGAAGGCCCTGCTGGAGGCGGGCTACCGCTGGGTGGCGTTCAACCCCGCTGCGGGAGGCCGCGAGAGTCGTCCGGCAGGAAACCAGAACGACGAGATGGTCGCAAAACGCAACCGTTTCCAGAAATTCCTTGTCGACGAACTTGGGCTTGCTGAGAAGTGCGGGCTGGTTGGCATGAGCTGGGGCGGGTTCTACTCCGTGCGCTATGCATCCATCCATCCGGAGTGCGTCAGGGCGATATTCCTCGATGCGCCTCTTCTCGACTTCTCGACCTTGGCCAAGTTCAGGACAGAGGGCTGGAGTCGACTCAAGGACTACTATCCGCAGATAACGGCAGACTATGTCGGTGCCGACGACCCCATGCAGTCCGTCGCGCCGGCGCGCGCCGAGACCATCGCAAAGGCCGGCATCCCGGTCTGGATCATCTACGGGGCCGCCGACACTGTGGTTCCCGCCGAGCAGAACTGCCTGCGCTTCGCCGCCGCCTACGAGAAGGCCGGCGGGCACCTCAAGCTGTGGCGCGACAACCTGCGCGGACACCATCCCCACGGGCTTGAGCCTGGCGAGGGGCAGGTGTTCGTCAACTTTTTCAACGCCGCCAAGTGAAGGCGTAAGCATATTGAGGGGATTTCCATGAAAGCTGCGATAGCGCTTCTCCTCCTTGCGGCGGCGGGATTGGCCGCCGATGCGGCCGAACTGGAGCTTACGGGTACAGGCTCCTCCGCAAAGGCGGTGTTCACGGACAAGTACGACGTGAAGCCGCTCACTCCGTACAGGGTGGCGTTCGAGGCCAGGAAGGCGGGGGCCAACACCTTGGGGCGCACAATCTGCGCCGGATTCACCGGCCTGAACGTAGACCTGGATCTCGCCGAGCGCTGGAAGGCATACTCGGATATCGTCTCCACCCCGTCCAAGATAAAGGCTGGCGGGCTTCCTGTACGCTTTACGCTGTGGCAGGTCAACGGCAATGTCCTCGTGCGCGACTGGAAGGTCGTGGAGCAGCAGGTGGCCTACGCCCGCGACGGCGAACTTGTAATGGGCGACGGCGAAACGCTGCTCGGCACGGAATACCAATTCAACGACCGGCCCGACAGCTACCACCACAACCATTCCCGTCCGCTTGCGGGATGGAACGGTGCGGTTCTCAATACAGACCGCTACCCGTTCGGGAACGGCGCTGAGATAGTCTGGCGTCACGAGCTTGGCGGTCGCCAGTTCCTCTCTGCGACGGTATCCATCGGCGCCCGCTACTATCAGGGCGGTGAAGTGCGGGTGGACGTATCGAAGGATGGGGCAAACTGGTCTTTGCTTGACCGGATCACCGGCACCAACCGCAGCGTGCGCGCCCAGCTGCCGGCGGACTTCTTTCCGGCGGATAGGATATTCGCGCGCGTGACGGGCGAGAAGTGTCTCGGCGTGCAGCTTGCCACATACGGTTTCAGGGCGGCAGTCACCGGAGAGCCCCGCTACCTGTGCGGCGCGACGCGCTATGCGGACGTGGGCTCGCCGATAGAGGAGCCCCGCTTTACAGAGCCGGAATACTATCGTACGGACTACGGCGAGCTTGTGCCAGACACCTCATCCGCGCTTGCGCTCTGGCGCGCCAGTTCGGGCTGGAAGATTCCCCGCAACCGTCCTGTCCCCACGCGCCGCGCGAATGCGCTTGAGCTTGCCGTCGCCGCCAACGAGGCCGAGGCCGTGCAGCTCGTGCTAACCCCGGTCGAGACGGTGTCGAACGTGACAGTTGAGGTTGAAGTGCCGCCGCTTTCCGCCCAGGCGCTGCGAGTGGCGTATCTCAGGGTTGACGATCCTGTTGACCACACCGTGCTGAGCGGCGAATATCCCGACCCGCTTCCGCCGCAACGCGGGCCGATGACCATACGATCCGGCGTGAACCAGCCGTTCTGGATTCGCGTGAAAGCGCCGAAGGGTGCGAGGAAGGGCATCTACAAGGGCTGGGTGACGGTGCGCGGCGAACGCACCGGGGGGCTGCCGCTCTTCAGGAAATTCGAACGCAAGGTGCCGATCGCCGTGGAGGTGTTCGGATTCGAGCTGCCGGACAGGATGACCTGCCGTACGCTTTTCGGGTTCTATCCGGACTTGGTGAACCAGTACCATGGCCTCTCAAAGCGCGACGACTGCCAGCGCGTGTACGCCGACTACATGCGCCAGCTCTCCGACTACCATCTTTCCGCGTCCGCCGGAGCGACGTATGGCCTGCGCAGCTGGATTCCGAAATGGAAGGGCGACGAGCCGGTGTTCAACTGGACCGAATGGGATGAAGGCATGGCGCGCGGATTCGGCGAGTACCACTTCACCGCAATGCGCATATCCGGCGGACTCGGCCTCGGCGGCGGCGATGCGCAGCACCGCCGCGAGCCGGAGATAGCAGGAGTGAAGGAGGGTGATCCGCGCTACGAGGTCAGGCTCGAACGCCTCCTCAAGGGCGTGCAGGACCACCTTGAGGAGAAGGGATGGCTTGACCGCACCTACATCTACTGCTTCGATGAGCCGCCGGAGAAGGACAACGCCTTTGTCATGAAAGGCTTCGCCAAGCTCGCGAAGTATGCGCCAAAGCTCCGCCGCTTCCTTACGTCCCCCTGCCGCCGCGACCTGATCGGCGGCCCGCAGACATGGTGCCCGATCGCGCCCGACCTCGAGAGCGACCTTGCCCGTGAACGTCAGAAGGCGGGCGACGAGTTTTGGCTTTACGTGTGCTGCAGCCCGCGCGCGCCGTACGCGACCGAGTTCATCGAGCACCCGGGAGTGGAGCTGCGCACATGGCTCTGGCAGAGCTGGGCCGAGAATGTGAAGGGCGTTCTGGTGTGGACGTCAAACCTGTGGACCTCCAAGTCGATGTACCCCGATCGGAAACACCCGCAGAACCCGTATGTGGATCCGCAGGCGTGGAATCCGAATGCGTCCCCCTGGGGCAACGGCGACGGCAGGTTCGTGTATCCGCCTGAGAGCGTGTTCGAGGATATCTCAGCGCGCAACTCCGCCCTGCGGCCTGGGCCGAACTTCGACAAGCCCGTTGGGTCCGTGCGCGGCGAAATGCTTCGCGACGGCATCGAGGACTACGAGTACCTCGCAATCCTAAAGCGCCTGGATCCGGGGAATCCGCTCCTTAAGGTGCCTGCGAGCATCTCGAAATCCCTCAGCGACTTTAGCAAGTCGCCGGCCGGCATAGAAGCCCATCGCCTCCTGCTGGCGCGCGAGATAGAGCGCCTCTCCGCAAACCGGTAGTCTGCGGCTTCGGCGCGTGGGGAGCCGATCGCCGCCAGACTTGTCAGAAAACGGTGCTGAAATTGCCTAACCATCATGGCAAGAGGGAAATGGAGGTGTGATATGGACAAGAACTTTGCATTGATGGCGGTTGCCATGGCGGCTGCGACGTTCATGGGAACGGGATGCGTGACGGAAGGCTACTACGGCCGTTCCGTTGCATATCCGGTTGAGACCTACACGACCAGCGATAGCTATGTTACGCCTACTACATACGTGGAGACGGTTCAGCCGATCAGATACATCGAGACGGTACAGCCGGTTGGATATGTTGAGACGCGTTATGTGGCGCCGCCCCCGCGCTTTTACCGCGACGCCCACCATAGACCCCATCCAGCGCGCCACGCTCCGCCGCCACACGTTGGCAGAGACGCAATGCCACCACGTGTGCCGAGAAGCGCCGCTGGTCACCAAATCGGCAGGCGCACGCATCAGACGAGGCCAACTGGCGCAAGATTGACTGGCTCGCACCCTACGGGCGCACGGCCAACCTCAGCGAGACATACACAAGCAAGGCCCGCTACCATGCGCCCATCCGGTTCGCGTCCGACTGGATCAAGACCTACCGGTTCGCGACCTGCGAACGCTTCAGGGCGTGGTCGCAGGAGGTGATCGAGGCGCGGCTTGCATTTGACGTACCGCGCTCCTTAAGGCGGCGGCATTCCGGCCTTGGGGTTGGGGCAAATCCGTTCCGCCGTCTGCC
>CAMPAA010000008.1 GCA_946631345.1 uncultured Verrucomicrobiota bacterium | reverse complement strand
ACGCCCGAGAAGCGCTCGGCGAAATAGCCCCCCACGGCATCGCAATCGCGGCGCAGCGCCGCCTTCGCCTTCGCGTCGCGTTCAGCCTTCCACACCTCGAAGTAGCACTCCGCCAGCCGGGCGACCGCCTTCATCGAGTTCTCCGTCTCGGGATACTGCGTGAGCACGTCGTGGAACGCCTTGATCGCATCCTGCCAGCGCGCCTCGCGATAGGCGGCGTTGGCGTTCTTGAACTGCATCTTGCGCACGTTGTCGATCTGCGCGGCGGTGATGTTCGTCTTGATGTCCTTCTTGTAGCGGCCCTTCACGAACTTCTTGATCGTCTCGGCCAGCTCGCCGGCGGGCGCCGCCCAGCTCGACTCCGGATACTTCATGAACACGTTTATCGCATGGTTGAACGCGCCGGAGCCGTTGCGCTTGCCGCCCTCGCGCGCACCGAAAAGCGAGTCCTTTATCTTGTCCTCGTTCGGCTTCTGCTCGGCGGCCTCCTGCTGGGCGGCCTTCCAGAGCATTTCCGCGAGCAGGTAGCGGCAGCTCGGCATGGGCGATTCGCGCACCATGTTGCGGGAGCCGTCGGGGTCGAGCGCTACGAGCTGCTTGTGGATGTCCTGCAGCTGCGGCATGTACTCGTTCACGAGCTCCTGCGCACGGGCGATGTTGCCGCGGGCCATTTCGGCATGGGCCTTGAGCGCCACGGCACGGCCGAACACCACGATGAGGTCGCTCATCCACAGCATGCGGTCGGCGCGGAGGGATGCCTTCTTGATGTAGGCTTCGCGCTTCTTCGGATCCTTCGTCTCGGCGGCGAGCTGCAGGCACAGCTCCGTCTCCTCCGTCGCGAACATGCTCCAGTGCTCGTCCTTGAGCGGCAGCTTGAGCAGCCCGTCGTACACGGCGATCGACTGGTCGAACTTCTTCTCGGAACGCAGTATCTGGATCCATGTGTACGCAGCCTCCTCGTAGAAGCTCAGCAGCTCCTTGGTTGGCACCGGCACCGCCTTGAAGAACTCGCTGTACAGCTTGCGGCACTCGGACAGCTTCTGCCGCGCATAGTAGGCGTTCGCCATCGCGATTGACAGCGCCCAGTACTCGGGGGAGCCTTTCTTCTTCTTGGCGAGAACCGCCTGCACCTTGTCGAAGTGGCCGAGGCGCAGGTCGCCCTGCTGCTCCAGCACCTCAAGCCGTGCGGAAAGCACCGGCCAGCTCTCGCGCGCCTTCGCGATGACGGGCGCGGCCAGGTCGGGCATGTTCGCGTCGATAAGCGCCGTGATGTACGCGCACTCCTCGTCCATCTTCTCCTGCTCAGCGGCGGGAATCGCCTCTACCGCAGGCTTGTTGTCGTCCTCCGCCTCCGCCGCGCGCGCGGCGGACGGAGACAGCACAAGGCCCGCAAACGCAGCCGCCGCGAGCACAAAAACTGAAACTCTGAAAAAACTCATGCCCTGCATTATACGACAAACTCCGATTCAGCGCAAGGGGGTATTTCGAAAATGTCAGAACGGCCAATGTCGCCACTCGCCATCCACCGGCAACCGCGCATCGGCCAATGCTCCTCCGACTGCATTGCTGTAGGCCTTGGCGGAGAGGGAGGGATTCGAACCCCCGGTCCCTTGCGGGACAACGGTTTTCAAGACCGCCGCGATCGACCGCTCCGCCACCTCTCCTGAAATGGAAACGCGTCCATCCAATGACAGACGGGCGCGTATTATACCACAATTCCGGGAAAGCCCCCGATCACTTCATGCGACCGGTGTAGGCATCCGCCCCGGAATTGTCGATCTTCGCATTGAAGAACTTGTCCGCCGCCTTGGCGCGGGCGCTGTCCCACGGGCGCGGGCCGCCGCAGAACTGCACCGCCCAGAGCTTCAGCTGACGCCTGTGCCAGTTGACCATGCAGTTAGTGCCCCACGCGCCGCCATGCCCGAACCACTGGTCGTCCGTGTCGTTCTCAGGGGCCTTCAGCCCGAGCGAATAGCCGTCGAAGCCTTTCGGGCGCGTGGATTTCGCCAGGATGCCCTTCACCGTCTCCTCCTTGAGTATCCTCGCCCCGTTCTCGCCGATGCCAAGATTCATCAGCATCTTGTAGAACTTGAGCTGGTCGGAGACCGTGGTCCAGAGCCCGGCGCCGGCCGACGGGAACACACGGTCGTCGTTGTAGGGGCGCTGCATAGATGGGTTTTCAAGCCGCCACTTGGCGACCTCGCCGCCCTTGACGTTGTACATCTCCAACTGGTGCGCGAGCTGCGCATCCGTGGGCCAGAAGCCGGAAGACTCCATGCCGAGCGGATCGAGCACACGCTCCTTGAGGAACGTCTCCCAGCGCTTGCCGGTGACGATCTCCACGATGGCCGCGCCGATGTCGATGCCGACGTTGGAGTACTGCACCTTGGTGCCTGGCTCAAACCGTATTGGCAGCGCCGCCGCCATCGCGGCGACCGACCTGAGCGGCATCCGGCGCGACCACCCGCCCATCTCATGGTAGTTGGGCAGCTCAAACGCGAAGCCGCCCGTGTGGTTCATCACCATGCGCACCGTGAGCGTGTTCTTCGCCTTCACGACCCGCCTCACGCCGTTCGACTCGCTCTCCTGCACCCACAGCGTGCCGAACTCCGGCAGGTACTTGGATACGGGATCGTCGAGACGGAGCTTGCCCTCTTCCACCAGAATCGCCACCGTCACGCCACAGAACCCCTTGGTCTGCGAACACTGCATGTACACGTCGTCGAGCCGGATCGGGCGTTTCGCCGCCGCATCCGCGTAGCCCAAACACGCGACCTCCTGCACCCCATCCTTGTAGAACACGCTGATCGCTCCGGGCAGTTCACCCTTTTCGACCCAAGGAGTCAAGGCCTCCTCGGCGTAGTGCGTGCCCGAATCCTTCGGGCAGTTAGGCGAGACGCAACCGGCGAACCCGATGGCCGCCGCCGCTACAACAGACAGAATTTTCCTTTTCATAATGTGCATTATTATACCACACATTTTCCCACGCCGCGTTTGCCTGCGCAAGCGCCTCACCCGAATTGTCGCATTAGCTGCCTGTAGCACTCGTACGCCGCGATGGATACGGCATTCGCGAGGTTGATGCTGCGGGCGTGTTCGCCAGGCATTGGGATCCTGAAGAGCGAATCCTTGTAGCGGGAGTAGAAGTCCTGCGGCAGGCCCGAAGATTCGTTCCCAAACACGAGCGCGTCGCCCGGCTCGAAGCGGCACCCGTAGAGCGGCTTCTCTCCGCGCGTGGAAAGGAAATGGAATCGCCTTGGCTTTGCCACCGCGAGATAGTCCTCCCAGGTATCATGCACCGACACATCGAGATGAGACCAATAGTCGAGGCCTGCGCGCGATATCGAACGGTCGTCCAGCGCGAAGCCGAGCGGCCTCACGAGATGCAGCGGAACGCCCAGCCCCACGCAGAGCCGTCCGATCGCTCCGGTGTTGTGCGGTATCTCCGGCCGGAGCAGAACTATGGAGAAGTTCGCCGATTCGCTTTTCATGTCACATGGAGTGCTGAGTGCTAAAACAAAAACAAGACACATTGGATTATACCACAATCACGGCATCGCTTTCGCATCCCGCATGAGATTTGCAGAAAGAGCGTCTAAACAATCTAACGGAAAGATTGGGAGGAACGGGGGATGCGGGCTTCCAGAATAAGCACTCAACGTCTGTCGGCGATTGTAAGAAGCGCACGATAACGGCCATTCCTTGCCACAAGTTCGTCGTGTGAACCGCACTCCACGACTCGACCATCCTCAAGATAGCAGATCATTGTTGCATGACGTATGGTCGTAAGGCGGTGAGCAATGATGATGGTCGTGCGTCCGCGCGCAAGACGGCCAAACGCCTCCTGGACGGCAGCCTCGGCAAATGTGTCCAGAGCACTTGTCGCCTCGTCAAGAATCAAGATCGCTGGATCCTTCAGGAATACGCGCGCAATCGCGATGCGCTGGGCCTGACCTCCTGAAAGGAGCAACCCGCGTTCGCCCACGGGTGTATCAAGTCCATCCGGGAGCGATCCAACGAAATCTCCGAGGTTTGCGTTCTCCAGCGCAACGCGCAGTTTGGCGTCGGTAGCGGAGGGGTCGCCAAGAAGCAGGTTCTCGCGGATTGTGCCGTCAAAGAGAAATGGACGCTGAGCCACCATGCCGATTACGGAGCGGAGTGCGCGCCTGGGAAGCGTGGCCGTATCTCGTCCATCCAGCAGAATGCGCCCCTCGGAAGGATCGTAGAAACGCGGGATGAGTGCGGCGACAGTGCTCTTGCCGCCGCCGGACGGCCCCACGAACGCGCACATGCTCCCTGACGGTATCGTGAGCGACGGGATGTCCAGCACGACCTTCTCCGTGTCGGGGTAGCGGAAGCGGACGTTCTGGAACTCGATGCGGCCTTTTGTCTCGCGCAAAGACACAGCGGAACAGAGGTCTCCCTCCACAGCCTCCTCCGGCGCTTCCTTCAGCACTTCCAGATAGCGCCGTACGCCTACGATACCCTGCTGGAACATGTCAAGAAAGTTAACCACGCGCATCATCGGCATCGTCACGTATCGCGAATACATGTAGAACGCGAACACCTGCCCGAACGTGGCTGACCCGTGCGCCACCATCCAGGCTCCGAGAGCAATGTACAGGAGCGAATATCCCTCCAGCATCAGCTGGGTTCCGGAATTTAGCGGCGCGTAAAGCGAGCTCATCCGCTCGAATGAGAGGCGGAATCTGTCGTTCACCCGTCGGAAGGCCGTGCGCTCGCGGTCCTCGCAAGTAAAACTCTTCACCTCGCGTATGCCCTGCACTGAGTTCTCCACATAAGCGGCTAAGGCGGCGGCCTCTCGGCGGTTGCCGCGCCACACGGCGTGGATGCGCTTCTGGAACGACGCGGCGAACATCAGAATGAACGGAACCGGCAGGAGCGTCCAGAGCGCAAGGCGCACGTTGAGGCAGAACATCACGGCGAAGGAACCGGTGAGCATGAGGACGATTTCAACTAACGCCTCCGGCATGAGGTGCGCCGTGGAGCCCACCTGACGGAGGTCGCCCGTGATACGGCTCAGAATCTCACCCGTCTTCGTACGGTCGAAATAGGCGAAAGGAAGTCGCTCGATGTGATCGAAAAGCCGTTCGCGCATGGCCGCCTCGATGCGGAAGCCGAGCCATTGTCCGCAGAGGGTACCGCCCCACTCGAATGCGGAGGACACCACCGCCAAGACGGCGAAGGCGAGCGCTGCCCAGCCCGTCGCCGCAAAATCACCGATCGGCAAATACACCTGAAACACCTTCAGGGCAACCATCGGAATGACAAGCTGGATAGCGCTGCGCGCCACGCGACAGAGGATGTCCACGGACATCAGCCGCGCGTGCCTGAGGTAAAATCCGAACAACGTCCTCGCGGCCTCCTTCACTTCCACCGTCACGCCCTTACCGTCCTTCCGCGGAGGCGTGAACAGCATTCCCACATTTGGCGGAGGCATCAGTCAACCCCCTCCATCGGATGTTCGGCATGCGCTATCTCCAGCTTAAAATCCGCAACAATGGAAAGAAGCTCAAGATCGTGCGTTATGAGAAGCGCGGTTCCGCCACTTGCGGTGTATGCCTTCAGCTCGCGCGCGATAATCCGCATGTTCCTACCGTCGAGGCCGCTCGTTGGCTCGTCGAGAATCAGCAGAGAGGGACGCTTCATCAGCGCACAGGCCATAACAAGCCTCTGCTTTTCGCCGCCGGATAGTGAATGCGGGTGGCGATCCTTCAAGTGAGTCAGCCCGAACACGTCCAGCCAATGCGCAACATCCGCGCAGCGCGCGGCCCTGCCGAGACGGCGCGGTGCGGAGAAGATCAACTCCTCCTCGACCGTGCGCATATAGAGCTGAATGTCCATCTGCTGCATCACAAATGCGGTGTTCGCGCGCCGCTGGTGAGGTGTAAGGGCGGAGGAGTCCGATGCGCAGGGATGCGCGCTGTCCGCCTGTGACGCTGCAACGAAAGCGATCTCTCCCGATGTAGGCTTGAGAAGACCGCATAGAAGGCGTGCGAGCGTCGTCTTTCCTGTGCCGTTGGCGCCGACGACAGCCGTCACCGCTCCGCGCGGAATCGACGTCGAGAATCCGTTATAGAGCCATTCGGACTTCTTCGAGTAACGGAAGTAGAGATCGCGTATGGTAACTGCGGGTTGTGGAGATCCCGCCTTGCCGACTGTCGGTAAAGCGGGGCATGATACGTTCACGCTACGCATACCCCATGTTGCGAAATCGGGAAGCGAGGAAAGGATATCCAGGACATCCTGCCCATTCCGCCCGCCTTTGGAGGCTATCGACGCCATGACCTTTCCGTCACTCAAAACGAGCAACCTGTCCAGCACGCCACGCAACCAGTAGAGACGGTGATCGACAATGACGAGCGTCACACCGTGAATCTTCAACGTGAGGCAAAGTTTGGCGAGGTCTTCGGTCGCTTCTGGCGAGAGGTTGGCCGTGGGTTCATCCATCACCACGACATCCGCCCCTGCTGCCATCACGGCGGCGAGAACGCACTTTTGCCGTTCGCCGGAGGATATGTTGAAAACCGAGCGCCCAGCGAGCCGTGCGAGATCAAACGAGTTGAGCGCCACGCCCACGCGGCGACGGATCTCGTCCTGCGGCACGCACTGCCATTCGAGCGCCAATGCCACCTCCTCCTGCACGGTGGTGGCCATGATTTGATCTTCGGGGTTTTGCAGGACGGTGCCGACGTGCGCCGAAACCTCATCCAACGGCGCAGGAAACTCGAGGTCCAGCACCTTCAGGCGACCTTCGAACTTCCCCTTGAAGTGATTGGGAATGAGTCCGTTCAGGGTGCGGAGCAGTGTTGACTTGCCGCATCCGCTCGCCCCGGTGACGAGGAGCGCCTCGCCTTTCTCCAACGTGAACGAAACGTCCGCAAGGGACGGCGCGTCGCAGAATGGGTAGTGATAGGAAAGATTTTCTGCGGTGATCATTTTGTGATTCCTGAAGGCTGGGATATCTGGGACGATCTGGCGCTACGCGTTCCTGGCATGCGTTTCGGCTTGGGGAGGTGTGCCTCCCATATGCAAAGAGCCGCGGAGACGAGAACAGTGAAGGCCAGTACCGCGAAATCAAGATGCCGGAAACGCAGCGTGCGCAGCTGTGTGGGGTGCTTCGCGTAGCCCACGCGCTTCATCTCTGCTGCCATGGACAGGTTGTCCGCCATGCGAAGCGTGCGCACCACGAGCGGCACAGCTGTCAAGCGTATCGTCTGAAACGGATGGAGGATGGCCGATCCGAAGCCGACGGCGAAACCTCGCATACGCACGGCGTCGCGCAGCTGGCGAATTACGTCCACGAACTCCGGCACGAAACGGCAGAACACGAGGAGCGGTATAAAGAGGAAGCGCGGCATACGCACGCTCTTCATCGTGCCAACGAACCCTTGCACGGAAAAGTTCAGCCCGATTGAGAGCAGCACGTTCATCGACGGAATCGACCGCAGGAACGGCGTGTGGAAGTTGTCGAGCACACCTGACATCATCCGCGACATTCCCTCGCCAGGCAACAGCAACATGAAGAGCCGCGACGATCCGTAGATGATGCCCAGCGAGAGGAGCGTCATAAGCAACATCAACAGGTATGCTGCGACGATCACCGCATACCGCCTCGTCTGAAGCAGATAGCAGAAGGTTAGCGCGGACATCGCAGCGAGTGTCGCGTTCGACGACAGGTAGAGCGTAACGGATGTCACAACAAGCGAAATCAACAGGCGCGTGCGGATATCCAGAGCGTCCCTTTTCCCCACCGTCGAATCCGGGTCAAACTTCGCGGATAATGCCAGCATGTCGCAACTCCTTCACGAACTTGGCCCCGCATGGGAGGCCTATGACGATACAACCAAGATAGCCCAACGCAATGAACACACCGGCCACCACCACCATGGCCATGTTCTCCCGAGCATGGAGAAGCGAATATCCAAGCGAGATCGCACGCCCGAGCAAATCGTAGAGGGCCACGCCCGCCAGCACGGCGCCCATCCGCCGATAGCCGCCGCAAGCCGCGATCAACGCATCACTTACAAGCGCTGACAGGAGAAAGCATGGCAATAGTATACTCATTCCGCCGCCCGCGATGAGGAAGGATATCAACTGACCGACGAGCACGTAGAGCGCCAGCACCCCGAACTTGCGCACGCGCGCCACCAGCACCACCAGAAGTGCCGTTGCGATACCATTCTTCAGGAAAAGCGTGAACGGATTCATGCCGCCCCCAAGCAAGGCAACCATAAGCGACATCACCTTGGATAACGCAGTGAACAGCCCCACCACGACAAGCGATTCTGTATCCCAGTAAAAGCTGCGCGGGGAGGATGACGGATGTGACATATCGGACATATCAGCCCCTCAATTTGCCGGCGATGCCTGCGGCCATCATTTTCATTTTATCAAGTGCGGTTGCATGTGCGGCCATGTGGAAGCCTGTAAGCAGCGAGTTGAGCTTCGTCTGGTAGAATTCGCCGAGGCGCGTAAGGCGGTAACCGCCTTGGGCGCGTGGCATCCACACTCCGGCTGCAATCCAATTGGCGATAATCGGCGAAAAGTCAGTTTCGGGAATCTCAGATGGGTCAAAGTACCCGAGATCGGTCATGCGCGTAAAGTGAATGGAGTCGCGGCGCACGGGAGGGCTTTGCATGATCATGCCGATGGGCTTCATACCCGCATCTACGGACTCCATGTACTTTGCGAGGTCGCCTTCCTGCATGATGCTCCAGTCGCCGATGAACCCGCCCGCCCCGCATCCGAAGGGCACCATGTCCACTCCAATCTTCGCGTAGGTGTTGTACATGTTGCGCTCAAGCGCGTTGCGCCCCCAATGCGTGGTGGAAAGTTGCTTCCAGCCCTGCGCGGCGAGGTAGTCGCTCGCCTCGGCGTGGCGGGCAAGACGGTCCTCCTCGGACCAATTCCCCTCCTGTTCGACGCGCTTGGAGATCGGCGAACCAGGGAAGACCTTGAGCGAGTAGAGGTCCACGCCGTCAAGCGCCGATTCACGATGCACGGTCTTCACGTTGCGTTCCATCCAGTGCTCCTGCGTCTGGCCGGGAAGACCGTAGATGAGATCGGCGACAAGCGCAATCTTTTCCCCACAGATCTCCTTGATGAGAGAGAGCCGAGCGAGCGTGTCTTCGCGGGAGAGGCGGCGGCCTAGGCTGCGCCGGAGTTCAGTCTCGAAGCTCTGTATGCCGAACGAAAATCGGTTCACGCCCGATTCGAGGCAGGCACGCACACGGTCGTCGTCGAACGCGAAGAGGCGGCCTTCGATGGTGAACTCGCAGTTAGGGGCGATACTGAAACGTTCGTGCAGTCTACCCACGGTGCGCCGCAGTTGGTCGGCCGTAAGGGCGGTGGGGGTACCGCCGCCAAAGTAAACGACCTCGACCGGCTTCTTCGTGAAAACACCCTCGTCAGCCACGCGGTCGATTTCCACAAGGAGGCGCTTAACATATTCCTCAATGGCCGCATCGTCCGTCCGGTTGCGGTAGAAGCCGCAAAACGAGCAGCGGCTGATGCAGAACGGGATATGCACATAGATTACCAGCGGTTGGTCATCGGTGGGGCGCAGCGATCGCCACGTTGCCTGCGGGTCGGACGTATCCGCCGGCGGCTTCATCATGCCGGGCATCATGCCGCCGTGCGGCGCACTGCGCGCGGAGAGTTTTTTCATGAGCTCCTCCCGGTCGACGGGCAGGAAAAACGGATTCATCATGTTATGCCATCCTTTCGAGAGAGTCGGGGTCGTTGGAATAGCGCAGGGCATCGGAAAGCGTGATGTGGCGTCGGCGGACAAGGCCCATGAGCGAGCCGTTCATCGTGACCATGCCGTTCTCGCCGCCCAGCTCGATGAGCGAGGATAGCTGACGCTCCTTCTTGTCACGTATCGACGCCTGCACGGCTTTGGTGGAGGTCATGATCTCCGCGCAGAGCGAGCGCCCGGTGCGGTCGTTCCAGGGCACAAGCTGCTGAGTTATCACCACCTTTAGGTTCGCCGCCAGCCGTTCACGCACCTGCTGCTGCTCCATCGCGTCGAACGCACTGATGAGGCGGCTCACCGATTCCGCCGCGCCGGAGGTGTGCAGGGTCGCGAACGTGAGGTGGCCCGTCTCGGCCAGCGTGAGCGCGGCGTCCATCGACGTGCGGTCGCGCATCTCGCCAAGGAGCACGATATCCGGGTCTTCGCGCAGGACGGCGCGGAGCGCGTTGTGGAAGCTTGCGGTGTCGCGCCCGACTTCACGCTGCGAGACGAGGCACTTCGCGGACGGGTGCAGGTATTCGACCGGGTCCTCGATGGTGAAGAGATGCTCTTCGCGCGTACTGTTGATGCGGTCGAGGATGCTGGCGAGCGTCGTGGTCTTGCCGCTGCCTGTCGCGCCGGTCACGAGGACGAGGCCCTGCTTCATCGCGCAGATCTCCTCCAGCAGCGGGATCGGCAGCCCCAGCTCCTCGAAGGCGAAAAAACGGTTCGGCAGCAGGCGAATCGCCCATGCAATACGGTCGAGCTTGAAATAGACGTTGATGCGGATACGGCGGTCACCGACAGTCGTATCCGCGCCATCGTATTCGCGGGCTGCGCGGAACGCCGTGAAGTTGTCCCGCCCAATCAGCCGTTCTGTAAGATCAGCGAAACTGTACCCGGCAAGCGCGGACGGGAATCCAAACCGACGGAGATAGCCATGGACACGCAGGCAAGGCTGCTCACCCTCGCACCAGTGCAGGTCTGAGGCATCCTCGAGCACCATCCTCTCGAAAAGCGGGTTCAGGATTTCATCGGTCATTCGTAGGCATCCAGTTTAGGTCCCAGTTCGCGTTGATGATGGTGTTCGTGCCCTTCGTCTCCTTCTCGGAGAGCTTTCTCCCGGCGGCGGCGCGCCGCTTGGCACGCGTCTTCTCGAACACATCGTGAAGATTGCGTTTGTCTTGCACATTGTCGCGCAGGAAATCCAGCGTCGCCTTGTTCGCGCCGGCGGGAGAGAGGACGACTGTCGGCTTGATCAGCACCACCAGCTCGTAGTCGGTTTCGCTATGCGTCTTGTGGCGGAAGAGCGCCCCGAGATACGGGATGTCGCCAAGCCAAGGAATCTTGTACAAGGTGTCGGACTCGCCATGCTGCATGAGACCGCCGAGCGCGATCGTCTCGCCGTCCTTCGCAATGATTGAGGAAGTAATTGTCTCGCGCTTGATGGGCTGCTCATAGAACGTGCCGGACGCCGTATTCACGAGATTGACATCCTCGGCGGTTGAGTTCTCCTGCATGATCCGAAGCGTCACCGTGCCGTCGGTATGCACTTTCGGCGTTATGACGAGCGCGGTGCCGATGTTGCGCTCCTCGAAGTTCGCAGTCGTCGCGGAAGAGGAACCGGTTCCAGTTCCCGAAACGAGTGTCGTGCCGGCCGTGAAGCCCGTCTGCACGTAACGCGTCGTTCCAAGGAAGATGCGCGATGCCTCGTAGTCGGCGACCATGAGGCTCGGCGTGGCGAGCGCGCGCACCTTGCCTTTGCTGTCGAGCATGTTAAGACGCAGCTGGTAGTGCTTGTTCATCAACTGGAACACCGAATGGTTGGGCTGGGCGATGACTTGAGCGATATCAAGGATCCCCGGCTCCGTAATAGCCGCATTGCGCGGTGTGTATCTCAAGCTGTCGTTACCGTCCCTCGAATAATCGCCACTCACATCTATTACGGAATCGCGTATCGCCAGCGCCTCGCTGAATCCACCCTGCGCATCTCCGAGCGTGTGTGTACGTCCGGGATTTAGGAGGAAGCCGAGCTCGCGGTCCTTGGCATCGGAGACATCAAGCTGTAGGACGCGCACCTCAAGAAGCACCTGTGCGCGCGGGATGTCGAGCTTGCCGATCATGTCCTTGATCTGGCCGAGCATCTCACGGTCGGAGGAACGAAGCACGATGGAGTTCGAGCGGCGCACGATGGACATGAACACCATGCTTGGGCGGAGCGTGCGAGGCGTGCCGTCGGCGGCGGTGCCATCTGGTGCAGCCTCCTTCGGCAGGAACTCAACCTGGGAGTTGCGCTTGTCGATACGTTCGATGTCATCGTAGTAGCGGCGCACGTTCTCCATGCCACGCTGACTCTGCTGATTGCGCCGACTGTTGGAACGTCCGCGCCCTGAGGAGCGTCCGGATGAGCGCGTGGAGGAGCCGTCGCCCTCGATGATCGTGGAACGGTCAGCCAGCTCGTCCATGCGTTCGAGCGCGCGTGAGATATCGCCTATCTCGTCGTCGTCATCCTGATCCGGCGCGTAGTAGATCACCATGTCGCGATAGGCCTCCTGAATGGCTGCGGCGATATCCTCGCAGCGCGGATAGGTGAGTGTGACGACCTCCACGAACTTCTTTTCGGAGAAAACGTCGCCCTTCGTGAACTCTTCTATCGTCAACACGTAGATTATGCCGCTTTCGGGATCCTCGCGATACCAGAGGCCGTGCCCATGGCAAATGGCCTTGAGGGCGCCGAGGCAGTCGATGTTCTTCAGGAACGTGCGTATCATCGTCTGCTTCGCCGAATCGTTCACGACGATGTGCCGCCCCCACGTTTCACTGAGCATGCTCATCGCGTATTCGATGGGTGCGTCGCGGAACATGAAGGAGGAAAGGACGGGATTCTCCGCCTTTGTGCCCTGTGCGGCGCCAGCGGCAATATGCGCCGCCAGCAGAATGGCAAGGGACGCGAAACGCGAGACATGGGACTTGATTGCTTTCATTTTGTCTTCCATTTATTGCTGACCACTATCCACTACCAATTTAGCCGGATCGTCTCATCCGGTCGCTTCTTGTTGTGATATACCTCGATGTAGGTTGATTCTATGTTCTTCACGTTCACGTAGAACACGTACTTCCTTAGTTGCTCCTCCAAGTCGATGTCGGCCAAGCCGCCTTGCCTGGTTGGCGCGTGGCGCCCCCGCGAGGCCGCCACGCGCGCCGCGTTCGGACGGCGGCCTCGGATATTGCCCCGCACTCCGCCACGCGCGGCATTCACCCCCATCCTGTCCACGCGCACGAGATCGCCCTCATGAACAAGGATCGGCTCGTCGGAAGAATAGAACTGGATGAGAGCAGAGCGCAATGTGTTCGTGTCGGCGGGAATCGTGATTGCAAGTATCTTGAACTCGCTTGATATCTCCCCGAGAGACGTGCGAAGCAGTCCATTTTCGCCGGGCACTGCGTCATCGCACGAGACATCATCTGCTCCACGCCGCCGGAAAGGATCAACCAGATCCTGTTCCGCCCGACCTTCGTCATCCCTCAAAGTGACCGGAGCCAGCAATGGCGGCAGGTTGGTTGCTGTATCCGCAAATCCCGTCACGCCCATTGAGACCGCCAGAATTGCGGCGGCCAGGAACCGATACCACGATTTTTCCCAATATCTCTTCTTCATCTTGTTGATCCTTTACTTCAAGCCTACCTTGCTGCGGCGCTCATCGCCGCCATTCCCATGAAAAACGCAATATAGACGTATGCGACCATTCCGCCCACCACGATGATCAACGCCGGTTCGATCAGCTTGCCCAGCAGATCCAGCCGCCTCTCCAATGCATCGCCGTAGTACTCCCCTACGTAGTCAAGGCCTTCGTCCATGTTCCCCGAATTCTCGCCCACCTTGACAAGGGCAGGCGTGAGCGGCGTAAGCTTTCTGAGCGCCGTATCGTTTAGAGAGTCGGATAACATGCGCCCTGCCATCACCTTGGTGCGTGTACGTGCGAGCTGGATACGATACCATCCGTTGTCAAGCGTGCCGCGAATCAAATCCAGCGCATCGACCACGGAGATGCCGCTTTTGACGAGCATCGCCATCGTGTGATTGAAGAGCGCGTTCGCGGAGAAGCGTCCCACCTTGCCGAAAATAGGCACGGCAAGCGCCATGCGGTCGATCGCAAGGCCCACACCCGGCACGCGACGGAGGAGAACATACGTCGCGATGGCCGCAACCGGCGCGAGAAGAACAAAAAGCCCGTGCGCCTGGAGCCACTCGCTAGTCGTGAGCAGCGAACGCGTTATCGCGGGAAGTTTCTCCGGATCCCCCATCACGGAGATGATCTTCGGAATCGCCACGGTGGAGATATAGTACCCTACGCCAAGGCCAGCAATCACCACAAGCATCGGATAGGTCATTGCACGGATGATCTGGTTGCGGATCGTGCGCCGCTGGCGCATGATGTTCGCGGCGTATGTGAACATCTGCGGAAGGGTGCCGTTCGCCTCGCCCACCTCGATGAGTCCGATGAAGAGGTCACCGAGCCACGGCATCGTCTGACGGAGAGCCTTGGCGAGCGGGAGTCCGCCTCGCACGAGGTCGGCGGTCTCGTAGAGCGCCATGCGCAAGTCGCCCTTGGCGAGTTCCGCAGTCGTCTCGAGCGCCGTCACCACCGGCACGTCGCCCTTGAGAAGAATCACCATCTGCAGAAACGCCTGTTCGACCGCACCCTTACGGATGAGAAAGCGCGACAGGAACCGCTCAGCGGCATTGCGCATCCGCCGCGTCTTCGCTTTTTCGCTTTCCTGGAAGAATCCTGCCATGGGTTGATTGGTAGTGGCTTTTAGTTAGTTGATAATGGTTAGTTCGGCAAGTTCCAGTTCCTCAACGACCGTTGCACGGTACTCCTCTAGCGTAGTCTCACCCTCCAAGACCTTCGCGAGCGCATCGCCGCGCAGGGTGAGGCCTGGCGCAAATGCCTTGAGCCAACGGTAGATGTCGCCTTCGCTCTCGCCCTTCAGGAGCATCTTGCGTACTCCGTCGTTCACGGGCAGCATCTCGTAGATGGCCGTCCGCCCCGAATAGCCCGTGTTGCCGCAGTAGGCGCACCCGCGCGCAACTGGAACCTTAGGCGGATTCGCCGCATCCCAGCCGTACCTCTCGCAGGTCGCCGCATCCGCAGGCTGCCAGGCCATGCACTCCCGGCAGGGCCGCCTGAGAAGACGCTGCGCAACGGCGAGGCGGAGCGTGGAGGCGACAAGGTATGGGGGCACACCAAGATCGACGAGGCGCGTGAGGATGCCGGGCGCTGAGTTCGTGTGGAGCGTCGTCAGCACGAGGTGCCCCGTGAGCGCGGAACGTAGCGCGGTTTGCGCCGTCTCGCCGTCGCGGATTTCGCCGACCATCACTACATCGGGATCGTGCCTCAACACGGAGCGGAGGGCCTTTTCGAAACTCACGCGCTCCTGCCGCGCATCCACCTTGATCTGCGTGACGCCCGCGACGGGCTTCTCCACCGGGTCTTCGATGCTCACGAGGTGCAGGTCACCCGGTTTCGCGAGGCGTCGCAGCGCGGCATAGAGAGTGGTCGTCTTGCCGCTTCCAGTCGGACCGGAGAGAATCACCACGCCGTCAGGTGTCTCTAGCGCCTCCTCGAACAGTTTCAGCTGGTGCGAATGGAATCCGAGATTATCTAGCGTGTCGAGCTGCTTAGTCTCTCGCGTCTGCGAAAGGATGCGGAGCGTGACATGCTCGCCCCAGATGGTCGGAACGGTGGCGACGCGCAGACTCACCTCAAGTCCATTGACATTTGTATCGATGTTGCCGTCCTGCGGCGCACGCTTCTCGGCGATGTCAAGGTTCGCCAGCACTTTGATGTATGAGACGAATTCCGCCGCAGTCTGCGACGAAACGGAAAGATCCGTCTGGAGGCGTCCGTCGATGCGCATCCGCACGAGCGTTTCCGTCTCCGCAGGCGATATGTGGATATCCGACGCATTGCGTGCGAGGGCGCGACGCATGACATGGGCGAAGAGGTTTTCCGGCCGCTCAAGGTCGCCCGTCATAGCGGCATCGGGATAGTTCTCACGAAGGACGCGGCGGAAGTCGACTGGATCCTGCGCCTCCACGAACTCCACCTTGCGGTCTGCAAGAAGCGTCTCCACTCGCTCAATAGCGTTGAAGTCGGTCTTGTCCGCAAGGCATACTACTACCGTGCCGTCCTCCACGGCGAGCGGCAGCGCGCCGACGGCACGCGCTGTCTTGGCCGGAAGCAGCCTCAGCACGTCATGCGACGGCCTTACCCTTGTCGTGTCTACCGTTCTTGTCATGTCACGCCACCATCTACCTGTGGTTCACCTGGAGAGTGAACGCGAGATCCATACCGTTCTCGCCGACGGATGCCGAAATGTTCTTGAAGTTGTAGTACGGCTTCCTGTGTGTCTCGGCGACGAAGAACATGAATACGTCGCGGAAATCGCCCGCCACCCGGTAGTCCAGCGTCTCCGTCCTGAACGGCAGGGGGACGGCAGCGGATGGCGAAGCGGCATTTCGGGAAAGCGGCGCTTCTGCCGCTTTCCGAACTTTCGCCGCTGGCTGTCTCTTTTCCGCCGCCTTCATCTGCGTGTATTTCTTGCGGGCGTCAGAAAGAATCATGTCCGCCAGTTTTCGGTCACTCATTGCCGCCGCAGCCTTTTCAGTCTGGGCGAGAAATTCGTCTGCGGTAAGCCGCTTCTTTGGCGCGGCGACGAGAGCGGCGCGCCTGGCCGCTACTGGGACGGCGGACTTCTCCGCCACCTTGGCCTCGGTGGAGATGACGCGCAGCCTCCGTCGGTTCAGCGCCTCACCCACGCGGCTCTGCGCGGAAAAGACCGCCTTGTCGTCAGTCGGCAGATCCTCGATGCCGTACTTCGCGAACGCGGCCTTAGCCTCCGCAAGCGACTTTTTCGCCATTTCCGTCTCCTTTGAGAGCGCCGTAACATCCACGGCGGCGAGCGAACGCGTCTCGTCAAGCCTCTTACGCGCGCGCGCTTCGTCCGCTGCGAGCTGCCGCCCGGTGAATCGCAGTACGTCGCGCCAGCCGTAAGTGGGCAGGAACACTGATGCGGCGACAGCCGCCACGACCGCAGCGCACAGCCAGTGCCAGCTGTTGGAATTGCGTATGGAATCGCCTACGTTCATTTCGCATCCCTCCCTACCGACGCGCAGTCGAATACGAGACGGAAGCGGTTGAGCGCGATCTCCCCTTCTTCCTCCCCCGGCTCCGCCACGTTCTCCACGATTTCAATGTTCCTGTCCTTCGCGTAGTCGAGAACCTCCTTGTTTAGCCTCACGCCATCCTCCGGATCGGCGAACGTCCCCTCCACCGTGATCTTGTCGCCATGCTGGGAGATGGATTTCAGCACGGTACTGCCGCCCGAATACTTGCAGAAGAAATATGCCACGTCAATGAACGAGACGAGCGGACGGCGCATATCGACGAGCGTCTTCTCCATTGCCTTCTCCCCTGATAGATCGGCCTTCGCCTTCGCGAGCGCCTTCTGTGCGGCGGTTGCCTTGTCGGCGGCATTCGTGTATCGCGACGTCTCTGCCGCAATGGCCTCGCATTTCATACGTGACCTGTGGACGCAGACGAAGCGGTATGCCGCCGGAAGGATGAGGATCGCAAGCGCCGCCGCCACGATCCACGCGTTCGAGAACCGCCTGCGCGGCTCCCATGGGTTCGCCACGGGCACTTCAATTCCATCGAGCTTGTTAGCTCGCACGGCAGCGGACATCCGGGCGACATCCGCGAGCCATTCGCCGGGCTTCTCCTCCACAACCTGTTCGTAGCCGACTTCGGCGAGCTTCCCCCTCACGTCGCCTCCATTCTCGCCAAAGACAAGCAGATGCAGCGGATCGCGTTTGGTCGTCGCGGCGGCGATGCGCGAGAAGCGCGCAAACCAGTTTCCGGCGTCCGTAGCGAAATGCCGCAGGCCGCAGGCCGCCGTCTGGGGACCGCTGTTCGCGCCGCGCGGCGCGGGCACGATGAGCGCATTCGCCGCCGTCACGGACACAAACGCATCGCGGCTTGCGAGTCGCTTTCGCGCGACTGCGAGCAGCGCCATTTCAAGGGACGCGAAACCGCCGCAGATGACGCCCGCCTCGGAAAGCGCGGCGTGGAAGTCCGCCGCGGCGTCGGCGGAGACGAGTCCCGCGAGCGTGAACGGCTTGCGGACGCCCGGCCAGCGGTAGGTCATGCCGAATACTGCGCTCTCGTCATCCGCATCCACACCCGTCGCCTCGGTGATCGCCAGTCGCATCTGCTCCCTAGCCTTGGCTATTGATGCGTGCTTGGGAATCGCGCCCTCGATCCGGTGCATGTCGCCAGCAAGCAGGAATCGGACGCGACGCACATCCGCCCGCACAGCCTTGTCTACGAGCTCCTGCGGAAGTCGGTTCGCCGGTGCGGCAAACACCTCATCCGCGCCGGACGCTGACTTCCCGGCGATCACGATGAGCCGCCACGCCGTTCCGTCGTGGATCGCCACCGCATCGTATCTTCCCTTGCCCATTTCTCCGCTCCTCAAACTCAATTCACTTCAATCAGCGAGAGATCCAGCTGATTCGCCCCTGGCCGCACGAGAATCATCCTTGGCGGCGCAACGTACGCCTTGTCGCCGCTCTCCGCATCCACCGCCACCGCGAACAGGAGGCGCGACCCAGGCGTGATTGCATACTCGCCGTTTATGTCATCGCCGCCCAGCGAACAGGAAAGCGCTACGGCACTTTTGGCAACGGCCCGGAGCTGCACCTCTTCCTCAAGAACGGCACTCGCCGTGAATGCCACATCCGGCTCGAAATAGAACACATGCATGGACTGTGCCGTCGCGCCGTCAGGCGGAACACCTGTCACGGCCAATGTCGTGTCGACTGCCGAACGGACGCCGAAAGGACGATCCTCGTCAGGCCAATCCGCCCCGCCCTCCGCACGGTCGCGGCCAAGGCTCATGAGCGAAAACGCGAACGTGCTCCGTGAGGCGGTGTTCGTCGAGAAACGCCATGCGCCGCCGAAGGCATCGCGGATGACACGGTCAGAATCCAGAACCTTGGCTGTGCAATAGGGGCCACGCCATCCGCCGCCCAGCTGCGGAGCGGCGGCAATGCCTCCGAACCACCTGTCGAGCATCCTTGTCCGCAGCGTCGCGTTAGTCACGATGCCGGAAAGAAGCGCCGCATACGTGTTTGTGCATGTCAGCGTACGATAGGCGGCCACTTCCTTCTCGACAGTGCTCGTGATCGGCTCCGAACCCTCGACATCCAGCATGATTTCGTGCGGATGGCGGTAGTCGAAAAGGAGATTGAGAAGCGCGGTGTCGGTGCCGTCAACGGTGTTTGTGATGGCCGTCTGGATTGCGCGGAGGTAGCCGATCCCCAGATCGGAGACGATGCTCAATCCGTCATGCGCCTCAAGCGCGTTGCGCATGGCCTCGCCCTGCGCCATCGTACTGTCCACGCGCGTGCGTTCGAACATCCCGGAGGTCGACACGGCCACGCTCACGGCGACGCTTGCGAGAATCACAAGCACCACCAGCAACTCAACAAGCGTCATGCCGGACTTTGATTTCATCTCCACACCGTATCGAAATTGAGAAGCTCCAGGAAAAACACGCCATGCGCATCGTCGTATGCGTCGATTGCGCCCGTTTCAAGGTTGAGCGGCGCGCCGCTCGCCGAAGAATAGCGCCGGTTCCCCGCAAAGACCTTGATTTCCTCCCACGTGTCGTATAGCATCGGCTCCATTGCAGCCATGAGGATCAGGCGGCGGTAGATCGGCTGGCCCTCGTATTCGTTGGCGCAATGCTCGTAGTAGAACACGCGGTAGATGCCGCCGTTCGCGCCGTTGTCGTATTTCGTCGCGGGCTGGGGGAAGCGCACCTCGGTATCGGCGACCGTATTGTCCGACGTGACGCCCCTCGAACCAGAAACGGCCTCGACGATGTTTCCGCCGGACGCGGTGGAGTTCAGCACGCACTCCCTGGCCGAAACACTGTTAAGGTATGGGCCTCGCCAACCGTTCCCGGTTATAGGCGAGGGTGGAATGAACTCGTAGCGGCGGTTTTCATCCGCCGAAGTCTGAAATATCTGATGCCGGACGGTTCTGACCTTGCTGAACACAGACTTCTGCATGAGCGGCCAGAGTCCGTAACGCTCGAAGAACTGCATCACGCCATACAATCTCTGCGGTTCGGATGTGGTGGGAACCGTGTAGGTCTGCGAATCGCCCGAAACGAACTCGAAGGAACTTGGAAGGTCTGCTGGGGATGTGCCGACTGTTGTCATGCCGCCCATCATCTGCGCTGAGTTGTCCGCCCAGAACCGGTTGAAGGCATCGCGTATCTGCCCCATTTCGTGGATTGTCATCTGCTTCTTGGCGTCGTCCACCACCTCACGCCCGTACATGACCGCCACGCCCGCGCCGATGACGGCGATGATCGCCACCACCACGAGCAGCTCTATGAGCGTAAATCCCTTTTTCATCTTGAATGACTTGTGTCTTCGCCTGAGAATCCCTGTCAGGGCTTTCGCCCCGACAGGGGACGGGCGCGTGATATGCGCTACCCCTGCGCCCGAAACTTTCTTCCCCCATGCCACGCACCGCAATGGTGCGCGGCATGGGACTTTCAAGACCGAATCTTAGTTCTGCGTCTTTGCGACGTCGTTGCGATAGTTATCGCTAAGTGCGGCGACGGACAGCGCCTGCGGGCTGAGTATGCACGCGATCTGCGCGCTCTCGGTTCTGCCTGTCATGCCGTCATACGCCTCGACGGGGACGCGGATGACCGCAAGGTAGCGGCTGTAGATCGTGTCGTCGGAATTGTAGCGCTTGGACGTGACCGGGTTGTCGATGCGGGCTCCCTTGCCCTGGTAGATCGTGGCAAAGCGTCCAAGCCCCATGACAACAAGCCAGTACTTGCGTCCGTTCGCGGCCGCAGTCGCCGCATCTTCGGAAGGACGGGCGACGGCATCGGGTTCAAGGCCGATATTGGATATAATCTCGCTTGTCATGTTCATGGCCATCTGGTTCGACCCCATAGGCCCCATGTTGATCCAGGCGCCGCCGCCCGGATATACGAACGCAAGCGTCGAAATCTCGGTTGCGTTGTCAATCTTCTGCGCGGCACGGTAGGCCGTCGTCCAGTCTGAGAGAAGCGCGAACGTCTCGGTCTGCGGACGCGATCTGTAATCGTTGTAGCTGAGCGTGTACGATCCGGTGTATGAACCCCACGTGGAAGAGTCGCCGGCATCGTAGCCTTCCGGCTGCGTGAGGGCTGCCACCGCGGCGTCGTTGGCGGACTGTATCGCGGCTGCCCTGTTCTTGCTCGTCGTCGAGCTGTTGGTGTCGAGAAGGGCGACCGTGCTGCTGATGTCCACGTCGGACTCCATCGTCCCGACCGTGAACGTCGAATCGTTCGCCGGCGAACGCGTCGCATCATGCTTATAGACGATGTTCAGGCCGGAGGCCTGGAGATTGTCGAGGACGCGTTGTGGGGCTGTTTCGGCCATGAACGTGAATCCGCTCTGGGCGTAGAGGCCGTACGTTCCGTTGCACGGACCGCACCCGTACGAGGAGCCCTCCATCTGAGAGTAGAGCTGGTCGGAAGTGTCGATGAGCGAATCGAGTTCGTTCGGAAGCGCCCAGTCGTGGAGGAACGACCAGTTCTTGATCGTCTGCGTCAGTTCGCCGATGTCGTTGATCTCCATCGCGGTCTTCGCGCGCTGGTCGAGGCGGTTGTAGGTGACGGCCACGCCCGCGCCGATGACGGCGATGATGGCGACGACCACCAACAGTTCAATCAGGGTGAAGCCTGATCTTTTCTTGTTCGTTGTCATTGTTTTCTTCTTTCTTTTTTGGCGGTCGCGCGGAATGCGTGACCTGCCGTGCTGTTTTCCTTTCCTTTGGGCGGCCCACCCGCCTCGTTCATGATTCCCGTGCGCCGTCCGGCGCCGGGCGTTTGCCTTTTAGATTGCGTTCCCCTATCCTTAAGGGGCAACGGTTGAAATCGGTGCCGGCTCTCCGGCGCTTTTCGTGTTCTGGAAATCCACCACAAAGCGGTATTCGCGCCCCGCGCGAATGACGACTTCCTTCTGGTGTCGCGCAAGTATGCGCATATCCATCTCGAGATGGCCCCAGCCGTCGTGGAGAAGGTACTCGTCGAGAAGCGCATTGAGGCGCGCCTTGAGCTTCTTCACCGCCGGTGTCTCAAGTATGGATTTATCTGCTGCCATGGCTTTCTTTTTCCAGCCTTCCGGGTTTTCTGGTCTTCTATATTTTCCCTTCGGCCTTGAGCTTGGCCTTGAGTTCCGCGTAGGGATCCTCGCCCGTCACGATCTGGCGAACGGCTTTGGCGGCCTCGGTCGCGGCGGCGATGTCCTCGGCGTCGGGATGGCTGGCGGCGGCGGCCCAGCGGGCCTCCGTCTCCGGCGTGGCGGCGTGGGGGTTGCCGGGCACCTTCGGCATCTTGCGCATCTGCTCGATGAGCTTCGGGTCGATCGCGCCCTGGCAGTGCCACGAACCGATCTGCTCGCAGCCCGAGCCATAGTAGGTGGCGGCCGTGTAGGCGCACTTGAACGCATGCGCCGACTTCGGCTTTGCGCCGAGCGTGAAGAAGGAGAACACCTTCTTGCCAGATATCCTCTTCATGTAGTCCATGGACTTCTGGTCGGGATGGCCCCGATCCACCCAGAAGCCCACGGCCACGAGGTCGAACGCCGCCGGATCTGGGGCGTTCGCCACGTCGAAAAGCTCAGCCCCCTCGCCGAGCCCCGCGCAGAACGCCTCCGCAACCTTCTTCGTGTTGCCGGTGAGCGTTGAATATACGACTGCAGCCTTCACCTTAAGACCTCAGAGTGCGGCCTTGAGCGTCTCGACCCACGTAGCGATCTTGGCGTCCGTCTGGTCGGCCTCGTTGGTGTCGTCGAGCTTGAGGACCTCGCCCACAAGCGTAGCTCCGGCCTCCTTGGCGGCGTTGGCGATGGTGTCCGCCGCAACGCAGAACGAGTCCGCGAAGCCCTGCGAATCGCCAAGCCCGAACACCGCGACCTTCTTCCCGGCGAAGTTGGCCTTCACGGAGTCGAGCTGCGCCGCCCAGTCGTCCTGCAGGTCGCCTACGCCCCACGTGGATGAGCCGAGCACGAGCATTTCCGCGTCGAACGCCGCTGCGTCGGCGGAGTTGATGTTGATTGCCGTCGCACCAAGCGCCTGGGCGATCTTGCCGGCGACTGCCTCGGTCATTCCGGTAGTGCTTCCGTAGATTACGTGTACTTTGTCCATTTCTTTGTTTCCTTTCTTTTTCAGCTTGCCCTTTTCAGGGAAATCCTGTCGATGAATTCCGTTACGTCCTCCGCGCGCCTCAGCAAGGCGCGCGCCTCGTTTTCCGCATGCTCGTACAGCCGCATCCGCGCCTGCGACTCGTCGGCGCCGCCATATACGCGCCATGCGCCGCGGTGTATCGGCGTGGCGGGGATGTGCCGCATGAATCCCACCACGTCCTTGAGCGGATAGCCGATGAACACCCCCACCTCATGCGGTATCCTTCCGCACTCGGCCCTGCTGCGCAGCTCGGCGAGAAGTCCGTCTGGCGTGGCATCTTCAGGATAGCCGAGTCGCGTCAGCCATCTGCGGCTCCGCCTGTCGGAAAGCGTGGCGGCGAGCTTGCCCGGGTTGTAGAAGAGCACCAGAGAACTGCGCTCCTCCACCATCAGCTCGATGTAGTCGAGGCGCAGTATTCCGTAGATGTCGCTCCGGTACAGGCACACGTGCAGGCCCTCGGAGTTTACGCCCTCGTAGCAGCGCCTTACGCGCAGCAGCTCGGCGGGCTTCACGCCCTGCCGAACCGCCGCCGTCTTCACCAGAAGGAACTCCAGCAGCTCCTTGCGGTGCCGCCCGTCTATCCTGTTCTCCGCGCCGTTCATGTGCCTGACTTTCCTCAAAAAAAGTTAGCACAGTATAACACATCGCGCCCGCGCAGTCAATAGCCATGACTAACTTTTATACCCTAAGGCAAGTTAGGCTGGTTTTTCGGGCGATATTCAGGGCCGAGATCGACGCCTGCCGCAGTCAGCCGATGTCGACCGAGACCAGATGCTTGTACGTGATGCGGCGCACCGGGCCGCTTTTCTTGCCGCTGTCGGTGATGAACTCGAATTGCAGCGTGTTCCGGGAACTGTTCGGATTGAAATCGCTCTTCTTGAAGCTGCGCGGAAACGGCACGACGATGCGCGTGGGCGTATGCTCGATCATGTCGCTGATGCACCAGCAGTCGGACCTCATCACGCCGTTCTTGTCGTACATCCACACGTCAACCTGGTTGCCCATGTCTACAACAGTCAGGTCGCGGCCCGTGATGACGATGTTCTCGCCGAACTTCACGCAATCCGCCGCCGAGCTCTCGCCGCGTATCTCGGTCATCAGCGCGCGGGGCGGCTTCACCTTGTTCTGGGGGCGCTTCGTCTCCACCGCCTTGCGGAAGCGTTTCAGCGGCACGAGAACAACCTTCACCGCGTGCTTCTTCGGGTCGAACGCCGCATCCTCCTCGTCAAACGTCCCCTTCACCTCCAGCCGGACGGCGAAATAGTCCCCGAACTTGCGGGTGATGCCGTCCGAAAGCGTGTGCTTTATCATGGACTCCATCACGCCGTTCACGACCGACTCGACCATGTGCGGCGAAAGCCTGAGGCTGGAATAGTCGAGCATCTCGTCAACCACCTGTTCCGTGCCGTAGCTTCCGCGCTCCGTGACTATGGCCCGGTATTTCCCCTTCTCCGGCTCGCTCTTGCCGGGGAGTACAACCTCCCGCAGCTTGTAGCGGGGTCTCGCCGCGTGCTGATCTCTGACTGGCATTGCTTTTCTCCCTGATGCTGTTACTCGTTGTGGCTGATAGTATAGCATACTGCGTCTGGCAATACAACATTATGGTCTGACTTTATTGTATTTTTCGTCTGACGATATTATGATTATGGTCTGACGATATGTTGTTTATCGTCTGACCATAATTCAAATATGGTCTGACGATAAATATAATATCGTCAGACGATAAGTATTATTTGATCTGACCATATTGTTGCAAGCCTACTGCCCTCAAATACCATCTCCTCTGCCATCAGCCTTCCTTCGCTCTGCCCAAAGCTTCCCACCCCGCACACAAGCATCGCAGCACCCCCACGCGGCCGTTTATAAGCCCACCATTGGCGTGCCGCTGCGAATCTGACATCGTCATATAGGCGAAATATTCAGATTCGTTAGCTTACTTCCACAAATCAACGGCAAAATATTATCATATGCGCATCTTTCTTGAACGCGGTGAACACTGTGGTACATAGCGCAACATTAGGAGAGGTTATTACGCCAGAGAATCTTGTCCCTGACAAAAGTTTATGCGCTAACTACAGATTGCCTTATGATGACCGCGATTAGGCTCTTTTCCATTCGTTCCAACTGCTCTGTGTGCCTTTGTTTCCTTTTTTCGTTGACACCGACATACTCTTGTGATACAGTACGCGGTCGATGTCGGAATAAGGTCTCCGACATGTCTACACAACCAACAAAAAGGAATCAAATGAAGACTGAAGTCCTGCTCTGTTCGCTTGTATTTGCGGCGGCGTTCCCAGCTGTCGCGGACAACGCCTACTCCGGCTATGTGCGACTTGGCGGCGAGGATGCCGTCGCGAATCAGTCATGGAACAATGCCGGCAATTGGGCCGACGGGAAGAAGCCTAGTTCCGGGAACAACTACTACGTGCCGACAGGGGCTCTCCTCTGGCAACAGAGTGGCAGGACATCGACTGCCTCCACAAAAACATGGGGGGGCGGACAGCTTGTAATCGGCGGCACGTTCCTCTCAGAGGTCAACAACGACACGATCTACGGACCCTATGTGCAGGATCTCGTGCTACTCGGCGGCTCCGAATGCCGCTTGGGGGCCTTTGCCTTTCTCGGGACTAACGGCGTCGGTGCGCTAAGCGGCGTGACGGTTCAAGGGACTGGGGCGAATCCCGCCATCATATCCCACCACCACAAGCCCACCGACGAATCAACGCGATCATATATGCTGAAGGCGGTATTCAACGGCTCCAGAGACAGCGTGCTCGTCCTTACGCGACCGTACACGAACTACAACAACGCCGCCATCAACTTCAACTGGTTCTGTGACATCGATGCGGCACCCTTCGCCTCATATCCCGGAATGGTGATCCTGCAAGGCGGGAACTTCAAGGCGCGCCCATACCCCAATGCGGCCTCGTACTACATGCCCTATGCGACCCTGCGCGTGGAAGAAAGCGCGAGCTGCTTCTTCTACAGAAATCCCGGTTACGCCGCAACCGAAGCGCAGATCGGCGCGCTTGACTCCGTTGGCGGCAAACTCCATTTCAACTGCCGTACGACCGGCGGCGTTTTAAGCATGAACCCGGTGGTGAACATCAGCGAACGACTGAGTCTTGACGCGAATACCGTCATCTCCATTCCCACGAACATAACGCCCTTTCTCGCAGGCGTAACGCCGGAGAACCCCACCGGTGTCACCACGCACAGGATTGCGCACCTCGCCGCGACGGCGGCGGAAGCGCTCGGCGACCTTTCCGCAGTCAAGGTGGAAGTCGAAAACAACGCACAATCAGGCTATCCAGTGAAACTGCTGGCGGTCGCCAATGGCGACGGCACTAAAGATGTCTATCTCGCCTCGCCGAATGTAGTTGTCATGACGAACGCAAATTTGTCCGGCAGCGTAGGCGTGGGCGCGTTCGATGCCGGAAACGGATGGATGTGGACAAACCAGGAAACGCCCGCCGCAGATTCAGCCTACACGTACCTGACGCAGAAGACCCTTACGTTCACGTCTGACGCGAACTACCCCGATGCCACGCTGTCAGCAGCCGCCTCCACATATTCGATAAATGGCGCAAACTACCGGTTCAAGACGATCAACCTCTGCGAGGGCGGCGGTTTCCGGTCTTGGGGAACGTCCGTAAAAAACAGAACGTACAAAGCCGAAAAGTTCAATGTCCTCGCCTTGTCCGGGAAGATTGAAGTATCGGCCGGAGTGTTCCTGACGATTGATGCCGACGTATGTGGCGATGGCGATCTTGTAATCGGCAACTACAACAACGGTGCCGGCTCAGTCAGCCTTGCGCACATGAACACCAACTTCCATGGGCGATTGACAATTCGGCAGTCGCAAGGGAATTCCGCCACGTTCACACAGCGAAACTTCTCCACCTATCTTTCAGATTCGCGCAACTGGGGCGGCGAGTTCAATGATGCGGAAAACTCCTACCGAGCCATAACGCTTAAAGACTTTCCGTTCATTCCTGTCCAAGGGAATGTCGCATTTCCGGCCTCCGGCAGAGGGATCCTCGTACAAGGCGGTGCACGTTTCAACATCTTGAGCGGCAAGACGCTTGTGCTGTCAAATCAGGTGACGTACGCCGGAATTCTTGAAAAGAACGGCGAGGGCACTCTTGAGCTCGTCGGCTCTGCGCGCTTCCTCGACGGCCAGACTGCCACCGCGCCTGTCGCAAAAACGAACGAACTGCACATCCTCGCCGGCGCGCTGAAGATTTCGTCGAAGACGGCGGCGGACGGCCTCGCAATCTCGTTCGCCGACGGCACGAAGATGGTGATTCCGGCCAACACGGAGGCCGGGTACTTCAACAGGAAATGGAATGCGCCGCTGGCAATCGAAACTGCGAACAGGAAATTGCCGGTGGAAATCGATCCGGAAGGCGTTGAAAGCGGAGCCAACGTGACGGTGCCCGTATGCACGTTCAGCACGGCAGCCGCCGAAAACATCCCC
>CAMPAA010000007.1 GCA_946631345.1 uncultured Verrucomicrobiota bacterium | reverse complement strand
CCCTACCGATGGCGGCGGGCGAATATCTCGGCGTCGCCGGGGCCGGGCCAGAACTGGCCGTCGTATGCGGCGGCGCTCGCGTGCGAGCCGTCCTTGCGTACGTACTCCACGCCCTCGGCAAGCTCGACCTTCAGCGTGAGATCCTCGTTCGGGCTGCGGTTCACCACCACGAGATAGTCCCATCCGCCGTTCTCGAGCCAGGATACGACAGCGCCGCCATCTGGCGTTTCGAGCGACTTCACGAACGGCGGAAGATCCTCCTTCCGCAGCCGCTTCGTCGCCGGCGGAATCGTCCCGCCCGTGTGCCACACGCCCTTGACGCGGCAGCCCACGAAGACGTCCGCCCGCGCCTGGAGCTCCTGGTTCACCTCGCGCACGCGGTCGTGCAGCGGGGTGCGCTTGCCGTTCACCATCGGCGCGATGCACCATCTGTTCTTTCCGCCGGGTTTCGGCAGCCAGTAGGTGAAGTACTGCAGGAGCTGCGCGCCGTAGGCGAGGTTCGAGTACTGCTGGAGCTTGAGGTGGCCGCAGGTGGCCACGGGGTAGTCGTTGCTCACGTGGTTGTTGTGCGCGGTGGAGAGCGCGAACGCATACATCGGCAGGCCCTTCTCGCGGGCGAACGCGCTCGTCACCTCCAGCGTCTCGTACCAGTACGGCGAGAGGAACGCGCGGCGACCGAACTTCAGCCGGAAGTCGCCGTCGGGCAGAAGCCCGTCCTCGGCCAGCACGGGGTAGAGGTCGAAGCTCACCATCGGTATCGGCACCTCCGCGAAGAGCCGGCGCATGTACTCGCCGTGCGTGTCGCAGCCGGTCCAGAACCTCTGCCGCCTGAGCGCGCCGAAGAGGTTCACGTAGCACGGATGCGCAGGGTCTACCGCCGTCACGCGGCGGATGCACTCGGCGATCTTCTGTGCGTCCTTTACGTGCGGCTCGTCCTTCACGTGGTAGAACGCCAGCGCGGGCGAATCCTTCGCCGCATTCGCAAAGCCCTCCGGGTTGGAGAAGAGCCGCGCGCCCGCGTGGATGGAGAGCTTTATCCCGACCTTCTCGGCAAGCGCGAGCTTCTTCCGCGCATCGTCCGGCGTGTGGACCCACTGCGTGATGTGGGTGAACCCCGCATCCTTCACGCTGAGGTACAGCTCCTCCGTCACGCGCTCGGACGGAATCCCGTGCCAGCCCAGGATCGGAAGGACCGCCAGAAGCGCGCCAATCACTTCACCGCCTCCTTGACCGAGCAGAACAGCCGGAAGCCGATGTAGGACGATGTGGCAGCCGGCACGTAGGCGATGCCGCCAGAGGTACGTGCGCCGCTCCAGCAGCGGTCGGTACTGTCCGACCATGCGCCGCCGCGCTTGGTGATGGTCTTCACGGTAGTGGTGGCCACGCCGACGGGGTTCGTCGTGACGGAAGGCGAATCGGCGTCGTCCCAGCCAGGCGTGAACGTGGCCGTGTAGTTCGCCACCGCCACCGTGATCTGGGCGGCGTTCTCCGCTTCCTTCCAGTCGGTGTTGCCGTCGAAGCGGTCGAGGCAGAACTCGAACACGTTGCCGATCATGTCGTACAGCCCCCAGCTGTTCGGCGGCTTTTCACCGACCGCGTGCGGCATGGACTTCGTCACGGCCTCTCCTGTCGCCGCGACAATCGCAGTGTGGCTTATGTTGTCGGAGCACCATGCAGCCTCCTTGCGGTTGTCCGCCGTGAAACTTTTGCCGGTGGGGAGGGCGGTGCCCGTCCCCGCGCGGCAGGCGTATTCCCACTGTGCGTCGGTCGGAAGATCCATGTCGGCGATGCCGCACTTCGCTCGGAACCTGCCGATTACGCTTGTTGCAGTCACCGTGTGGCCGTTCTCCGGCCAGTAGTAGGCCATCGTGGAGTTGTTCATGCCGCGCAGAGTGTCGCACCTCGCCTGGCAGTAAGGGCGCACGTCCGAATCGATGTAGGTGGAGAAGCTGGGCGATCCGGCCGCCCCGTTGATGTTCCTGTACTGGGCCTGCGTGGTTTCGTACACGGCGGCGTAGTAGTCGTCGGTGAGCATCACCTTGTGATGCACGTCCCATCTGCGGTAGCCGGCCTGCGTGGAAGGCGCGCCCATCCACCACACGACGTTCGCCGCCGGAATCTTGCGCATGAGCAGAAGGGACGTCTTGTACGCAAGGTTGGTGAAACCGCCGGGAAGGGCATTGGTGGAGGTGTAGAACCTGATCGCGCATACGGTGGACGTAGGGGCGGTGAGGTCGATGGTCATGTAGTCCGGCGGGCAGTTCGTTGGCCATGCCGTCACCTCCGCGCGGATGCCGTTTGCGGCGACGTTCTGTCCGGCGAACGCTGTGGACGGCAGCCAGTACGCCGTAACCGGCTCGTCGAGGGTGCGCACCACCTTGTTAGCCTCGCCGCCGAGGAGCCCCATCGCTTCGCCGCCTATCGACACCCATTCGCCGGAACCGCCCGCGACGGTGTTGGTCTGTATGTCTATGGTGACTACCGCCGGTTCGCCGGTGAGGGTGTAGGATATCTGCACCTTGTCGCCGTTTGCGCCGCCGGACAGCGAGACGGAGTCGCGGACGATCTCTGGCGACGCGGCGCAGGCCGCAACCGCGCAGAATGTCGTCGATAGGATGGAGAGGGTCTTTTTCATTGTTTGTCCTTTCTTCTCTGCGTCAGCGGATGATGAGAAGCGTGGCGTTGTACGTGCTGAACCGCGCCGGGGCGGCGGTTTCGCGCGCCACCCTGTGCCGCGTGTCAACGGCCATGCCGAGAGTGGCGGACTGCACGCTCGTGGCGCCGTTCACGTATTCCGTGGTGTCCCAGAAGTCGTTCACCACCGTATTGTCGAGCGCGGCAGCGGATATGGCTGCCGCCGAAGATGCGATGAGCAAAAGCCTTTTCATTTCAAATGTCCTTTCCGTTTACCTGAACCGCGCCGGGTGCCACAGGCGGAACCCGATGAAGTACGCATCGTAGCTCCAGCCGCCCCACCAGCGCGCGCCGGAACGCATCTGTCTCGCGCCTTCGGCGGCGCTGCCGCCGGCCTTGACGATCTGGGTCGCCGAGCCAACGTTCTCTCCGCCGGGATCGACGGTGACTCCGCCCTTCTCCCAGTCCGCCGCAAACGTGCCCTTGTAGTCGTCGCCGGAGGATATTCTGTCGAGGCAGCACTCCTCCACGTTGCCGTGCATGTCGTAGAGGCCCCATGCGTTCGGGAGCCGCGTACCCACCACCTGCGCCGCCTTTAACTTCTCGCCGGTGCGGGATACCGCGTTGGTGACGTTCTCCGGATTCCAGCAGTAGTCGCCGTTCACCGAGTTGGAGCCCCAGTTGAAGGCGGTGGTCGTGCCTGCGCGGCAGGCGTACTCCCATTGCGCCGCCGTCGGCAGGTCGAACCCGTCGAGCCCTGACTTGCTGCGGAGCTGGCCAATCGCGCTGTCGGCAGCCACCTGATGGCCGGTCTTGGGCCACCATATGCCGTCGCCGAACGCCGTGGACTGCCCGCGCAGCGCTTTCATGCCTACGCAATCGACCGGGCGCAGCGGTGCATCCGGCAGGTTGGAGAACTGACTGTAGTTCGTTTTGCCGCACATGTTGGTGTACTGCCCCTGCGTCACCTCGTACACGCCCATGTAGTAGTCCTCCGTGAGCATCACGAGGTGCTGCGTGTCGTAGGCGAAGTCGTTGCGGGTCTTGTCGTTGTTCCTGTTGCCCTCGCCGTCCACGGCGCCCATCTTCCACACCACGCCCGCCGCCGGGACCTTGCGCATGAGCAGGGCGGTCGTGCGGTAGACGTCGCTCGTGAAGCCGAAGGGCAGGTAGTTGGTGGAGGCGTAGAAGCGAACGTCGTTCGCCTTCTCCAGACCGACCACCATGTAGTCCGGCGGCGCGTTCGTGGCCCACGCGGTGATGACGGCGCGGATGGTGCCGTTCGTGAATATGCGCTCAGGGATATCCTTGCTCGCGCGCCAGATTATGGAGCGCTGTGAACCGGCGTCCCGCACGATGCGGTTCACGTCGCCTGAGACGTGCTGGACGTTCTCGCCGCCGATATCCACCCATTCGCCGGTGCCGTTCGCGAGGGTGTTCGTCTGGATCTCGAGCGTTACGATCGCAGGATCGCCGCCGAGGGTGTAGCGTATCTCCGCCCCGCCTCTCACCTGGTAGAACGACACCGTGGACTGATCCACCACCACGCCGCCGCGAAGCGAGGAGGCGGCGAGTGCCGCCAGTGCCGCCGTACCGAAGGCGCACGCCTTGAGCCGCGCCCTCACATTGCCTGAACCGGTATTTCCGCCAAACATAGCGAGTATCCTCTCTTTGAAATAAATAATGCCGTGAATAGTACCAGATTCATTTTTTTTTTCAACAAAAACTTTTCGGTTATTCTAAGTCTTCAAGTTTTTTGTGGAAGGCACGGCGCTTGCGCGCGACCACGAACGCCGTCGGCATGGCGGTAGGGTGCGTTGCCCCCAACGCGCCGCGCGGAGGCCGTGGCGGGGGAAACGGGGGCCCGTGCCGTTGCGCCGCCACCTTCCAGACGGAGGGGGAACCCAAAGTATCATGTTCGTTCGACTCAAAGTAACGTGTTCATTCGCCCCAAGGGAACGTGTTCGGTTGACCCAAGAGAACATGTTACTTGACCCCCAAAGTAACGCGTTCGTTTGAGTCCAGGCAACATGTTCGTTCACATCAGGTGAACATGTTCTTTTATCACCTGCCATCGTCAAGGAAGGCTGAGATGTCCGCCACGGATATTTTCCGGGCCGTTAGGAAGGTCTTCCGGAACCGCGACGAAGCGCGGCGTCCGTCAGGCGATTTCCCGAATCGGACTCTGCAATTATTCGCCGACAAGCCGTATTTGCCGCAGATTGTGCTATAATTCACGGCATTGAACATGGAAAAGGACGAGATAAGAGCGCGCATAGAGTTCCTCCGCTCTGAGATCGAGCGGCACGACCGGCTCTACTACGTGGAGGCGCGGCCCGTAATAGGCGACCGCGACTACGACCTTCTCTACGATGAGCTTCTCAGGCTGGAGCGGGAGAACCCGGAGTTCCGCTCCAGCGCGTCGCCCACGCAGCGCGTCTCGGGCGAGCCCGTGGCGGGATTCGCGCAGGTGAGGCACGACCCGCCGATGCAGTCGCTCGACAAGACGCACTCGCGCGGCGAGCTTGCCGATTTTGACGCGATGGTGCGCAAGGAGGCGCAGGGCTTCACCTACAGCGTTGAACCGAAGGTGGACGGCGTGTCGATGTCGCTGCGGTACGAGAACCGCCAGCTTGTGCGCGCGGCCACGCGCGGCAACGGGCTTGTCGGCGACGACGTGACGCTCAACGTGAAGACGATACGCTCGGTGCCGCTGAGGCTGCCGGAGGATGCGCCCGACGAGCTGGAGGTGCGCGGCGAGGTGTACATGACGCGCGACGGCTTCGTGAAGCTAAACGCGCGCGAGGAGGAGGCCGGGCGCGAGCCGTTCGCCAACCCGCGCAACGCCGCAGCCGGCTCGCTGAAGCAGCTGAACCCCAAGGAGACCGCCACCCGTCCGCTCGACATCGTGATCTACAACGCGGGCGGCGTTGGATGCGACGGCTTCGCCACGCACACCGAGATGATAGAGGCTTTCCGCCGCTGGGGATTTCCCGTGACGCCGTGGTCGAAGGTCTGCGAGACGATTGAAGGGGTGTTCGCCGCCATCGACGAGCTGGAGACGCTGCGCCACACGTTCAGGTTCGAGATAGACGGCGCGGTGGTGAAGCTGAACGAGCGCCGCCTGTACCCTGCGCTCGGCGCTACGGCGCACGGCCCGCGTTGGGCGCGCGCCTACAAGTATGCGCCGGAGCGCGCCGAGACCGTGGTGGAAGGCATAACGGTGCAGGTTGGGCGCACGGGCATCCTCACGCCCGTCGCCGAGCTGCGGCCGGTGGAGCTGGCGGGCTCGACCATAGCCCGCGCCACCCTGCACAACGCCGACCAGGTCGCGCGGCAGGATATCCGCATCGGCGACCACGTGTGGCTCGTGAAGGCCGGAGACGTGATACCTGCCATAGAGTCTTCGATCACGGAGAAGCGCACGGGCGGCGAGAAGGTGTTTGAGATGCCAACGGCCTGCCCGGTCTGCGGAGGCGCGGTGGCGCGCCTTGAGGGGGAGGTCGCCCAGCGGTGCATGAACCCCGCGTGCCCGGCCCAGCTGCTGCGGCGCGTGGAGCACTTTGCGTCGCGGAACGCGCTCGACATCCGCGCGCTTGGCGAGACGGCGATAAACGCGCTCGTGGAGCAGAAGTGGATATCAGACCCTCTCGACCTCTTCACGATCCCGCTTGAGCGGCTTGCGTCCCTCAGGATCGCCGGGAGACTTTTCGGGAAGAACGCGGAGTCGGTGGTGAATGCGCTGAAGGATGCGCGCTCTCTTCCTCTCTCTCGCTGGCTCTTTGCGACTGGCATACCGGGGATAGGCGCGACGGTCGCGGCCGACATCGCCGCAGAGCACGGGCGGCTCGCCGACCTCGTGGACTCGCCGGTGCTGGAGAACGTGATAGCGAACGACGCCCTGAAGGGCAAGGCGCGCAAGATCCTTGCGATCAAGGTCGAGGCGGCAAAGGCGGTGTTGGGGTTCTTCGCGAGCGACTACGGGCGGCGCTACCTCGCGCGCCTGGCGGAGCTCGGGATCGACCCGAAGAGCGAGCCGAAGAAGGCTGTCGCCACGGAAGGCCCGCTCGTCG
This sequence comes from uncultured Verrucomicrobiota bacterium, assembly GCA_946631345.1. Taxonomy (GTDB): domain Bacteria; phylum Verrucomicrobiota; class Kiritimatiellia; order RFP12; family UBA1067; genus UBA1731. The sequence continues at coordinate 21,216 of CAMPAA010000007.1, read as the reverse complement.
GCGCGGGATGCGTGCTGACCGGCGCGCTGTCGCGTCCGCGTGATGAGTACGCCGAGCTGATACGCATGGCGGGCGGCGTGGTGCAGAGCTCTGTCAGCTCCAAGACGCGCTACCTGATCGCCGGCGCGAACACCGGCGCGGCCAAGACCTCCAGGGCGCGCGAGCTCGGCACGGAGGTGATAGACGAGGCGCGGCTCCTTGAGCTGCTCGGCGGACCGGCGGCCACCGGCCCTGCCGGCGAACCGGCGGTGCGCGCCGCCCCCGATGCGCCGCCCGGCGGCCAGGGAGGGCTTGAGCAGGGGATGCTTTTCTGACCTCTCCCGCAAAGTCCCTGCGCATGGTATAATACGCTTGCAAAAAAAAAAAAGAAACAAAAGGAGCAACGAAGATGACGAACGAAGTGGCATGTGCGGCCGGAAACGCCGCAAACGGAACGATGGGCGTGGCTGACGTGTTCAACGCGCAGCTCACGCAGGGGCAGGAACTGTGGAACCAGATACTGACATGGCTCTCCGAGCGCGGGCTTGCGTTCGCGGTGAACCTCCTCGTGGCGGTTCTGATCCTCGTCGCCGGCGCTTTCGCCATCAAGCTCATCCGCATAGCCACCGCAAAGGCGCTTGCGAAGGTGAACAAGATGAGCAAGCTCCTCTCCGACTTCCTCGTGAGCGTGGTGAGCAAGACGTGCTGGGCGATGCTGGCGCTCGTGGTGCTGCAGCGCCTCGGCGTGAACGTGGGGCCGCTGGTGGCGGGCCTCGGCGTGACGGGCTTCATCCTCGGCTTTGCGTTCCAGGAGACGCTCGGATCGTTCGCCGCCGGCATGATGATTGCGCTCAACCAGCCGTTCAAGGTCGGCGACTACGTGGTCGCGGGCGGCGTGGAGGGCGCCGTGCTTGAGTTGAACATGATGGCGACGGTGTTCGCCACGGCGGACAACAAGAAGGTCGTGGTGCCGAACAAGGTGGTGTGGGGCAGCGCCATCACCAACTTCTCCGCGCTCGGCAAGCGCCGCGTCGACACGAAGGTCGGCGTAGCCTACGGCACCGACCTCAAGAAGGCCGTGGAGGTCGCGACGGCGGCTCTCAAGAAGGTGCCTGGAGTGCTCGCCGATCCCGCTCCGGTGGTGGCGGTCGCCTCGCTCGACGACTCCGCCGTCACGATCAACGTGCGCCCGTGGGCGGCGTGCGCCGACTACTGGGCCGTCTATTCCGGCGCGCAGGAGGCCGTCAAGAAGGCGTTCGAGGAGAACGGCATCTCCATTCCGTTCCCGCAGGTCGTCATCCACAACGCATAGGCGCGCCGCCGCGAAGGGCGATGCCTCGAACCACAGACCACAGGAAGATACACATGAAGCGCATAGCAACAGTTGCCATTGCCGCCTGCATGCTGGCGGGTTCGGCTTACGCGAAGAGTTCGGCGGCGAAGGCCGTCCGCTCCCAGCAGAAGGCCGCCGCGCACGCGATGCATTCGCAGCAGAAGGCCGCCGCCCACGCCATGAAGATGCAGCAGCGGGCCGGCGCGGACATGATGCACGCGAGGAAGCACGGCGGCGCATGGCACGGCGGCTACGCACCGCCGCCCGGGTTCCGGCACGGAGGGCCGCCCGCCGACTTCCGCAGATGGCGGCGCGGCCACGCTCCGCATCCGCACTACCGCAGCGGCTGGTACGGGAACGTGTGGTACGACGCGTACGGGTACCCGTACTACAGCGCCACGGTCGTGCAGCAGCCTGTCGTGGTTCCCGCGCAGCCGGTGGTTGTCCAGCAGCCTGTCGTGGTCCAGCCACAGCCGGTCGTCGCGCCTCCGCCGCCCGTCGTGGCGCCAGCGCAGCCCGTGGTGGTTCAGCCCCAGCCGGTGGTTGTTCAGCCCCAGCCCATCGTCTATTGATGCAGGAGAGCAATGAGCGATAACGACCAGCCCGGCGAGGCGCGCCAGCATGTGGCGCTGCCGCTGAAGTACCGCCCGATGACGTTCGACGACGTCGTGGGGCAGGAGCACGTGGTGCGCACGCTGAAGCACGCCATCGAATCGGGCCGCATCGCGAACGCCTACCTCTTCGTGGGGCCGCGCGGCATAGGAAAGACCACGACGAGCCGAATCTTCGCCAAGGCGCTCAACTGCCTCCATCCGAACGGCGCGGAGCCGTGCGGCAGATGCGAGAACTGCGTGCAGATCGCCGAGGGGCGCGCGCTCGACGTCATGGAGCTGGACGGTGCGTCACACAACAAGGTCGAGGACGTGAGGCCGATCATCGAGGCCGTCCAGTTCAAGCCTGCCGCCTCGAAGTACAAGATCTTCATCGTCGACGAATGCCACATGCTATCCACGGCGGCGTGGAACGCGCTCCTGAAGACGCTTGAGGAGCCGCCGCCGTACGTGAAGTTCATCTTCGCCACGACCGAGGGCGACAAGGTGCTGGCGACCATAATCTCGCGATGCCAGCGTTTCGACCTCCGCCGCATCCAGACGAACCAGATCGTGGACCGCCTGAAGTACATCTGCGGCAAGGAGGGCATATCGGCTGACGAGGATGCCCTGCTCGCCATCGCGCGCGGCGCGGAGGGCGGCATGCGCGACGCGCTGTCGTCGCTCGACCAGCTCATCGCGTTCAAGGGCGGGACGATCACCGAGGAGGACGCGCTTTCCGTGTTCGGCCTCGTGTCGCGCTCCGAACTGGAAGGGCTGGCCGGCGCGATACTCAAGGGCGATGCGGCGGCGATCCTCAAGGCCGTCGCCACGTTCGACTCCGCAGGGAAGAACATGCGCCGGCTCGCGGGCGAGCTGATGGTGCATTTCCGTAACCTCGTGGTGTGGCAGGCACTGGGCCAGAAGGCCGGCAATACGCTTGAGATCACCGCCGACCAGCGCAGAACGCTTGAAGATCAGTCGAAGCTCTGCGATTCCAGCCGCATCTTCAGGATCGCGGACAAGCTCGCGGAGATGGAGGACAAGCTCCGCTACGTGCTGAGCGTGCGCACGCTCATTGAAATGACGCTTCTGCGCGCAGGGCGCATCGCCACGGTGGCCACCATCGAGGAGCTGATGAAGGCCGTGCGCACTCTCAAGGCCAACGGCGGCGAAGTACAGGTGTCCGCCGCCGGCAGGGGCGATTCGGCAAATCGCCCGCAGCCCCCGCCGGACAACGCGCCGCACCCCCCTCCACCACCGGCGGAGCCGGAGCCGGCGTTCGACAGGCAGGCGATCCTCAACGATCCTAAGCTCAACGGCATTCTGAGCAAGATCCCCGGCGCAAAGGTAATCGACATCAGACATGCCTGACGGTCTATAACATTCAGAATTAAGAGAGAGGAGGCCAGTGACATGGAAAACGGATTGCCGGATAACGTTAGGCTGAACGAGGATGCCAAGTACGTGGCCTCGATCCGCAAGGCGCTTGAGGCGCGCGGCGGATACTGCCCGTGCCGTCTGCCCAAGATTCCCGACAACGTCTGCCCGTGCCGCGAGTTCCGCGAACAGGTGGCGGATCCCGAGTTTGAAGGCTTCTGCCACTGTCGGCTCTACTGGAAGTCCCGTTAGTTAGCGCGCGGAAGGAGAAAACCCGCAAAAGAGGGAGGGTTGTACCATGGTCACGCTCGGACATTTCGGCGCTTCACCTTGCGGGAATCGCAAAGGCCTGATGGCGGCGTTCGCGCTTGCGCTTGCGGCGGCCTGTCCGCTCCATGGCGGTGAGCTTTCCGGCCCCTCCGCATGGTACGTATGCGGCGGCACTGACGCGTTTCGCGGGTTTCTCAGGCGCATTGCCGGAAACGCGCGGTTCGAGACGTTCTCCGGGCCGGAGGCCATGCCGTATGAATCGGCTACCAATGCGGTGTTCTTCCTCCTGCCGGACTACGATGGAGGAAAACGAATCCTGCCGGAACTGCCGCCCGTCACCGCGAAGCTGGCAAAGTCCGCCCAGTCGCGTGGCAACAGGTTCTGGGTCGAATGCTGCCTATCCTCCGGGAGCATGGGCAATGACTCAAACCTCTGCGGAACGGAAACCTACGGTGCAAAGCCTGTCTATCTCGATCAGGAATACGTGGAGTGGAACGGTGACGTGCTTCAGGCGCGCCGCAGCTACTACCTTCCGGCGGGCATACGGGGCAACAGCAAACGCAACGTCATCAAGAGCGAGGTGCATGTCTCTGACTGTATAGGCGTGCATGGCATACACAGGCCGGGCAGTCATCGTTTGCCGGTGACGGTCGTTTCGCGTCGCGGTGCGGTGGTCGGCGCGCTGATGAACCTTTCGCAGTACGATCCCCGCTTCATGCGCCCGTACTGCGGATGGCGCGCGTTCTATGCGGACCAGTTCGGACGCTTTGCCGGAGTCGCGTCCAATGTGGTGGCGGAGGCGTTCAGCGCTACCTGGCCGGACTTCATCTCGCCGTCTGGCCGCGACGATGCCAGGGCCGCACTCGCAAAGGCCCTCGACTGGCACTTCCGAAGCGGCATACTCAACGCACCGGACGGTACCAAGGGAATGAGCGAGGCCATCCTTTCGGACAATTTCGGCTACCGACGCGGACTTCGCACGGACTGCCATCTGCTAACTGGCGCGCTGTTCGCAGCCGCAGGCAAAAAGATGGGAAGGCCGGAATGGGTGTCGCTCGGCAGGAACCTCGTCGATTTCATGCTGGCAAAGGGCGTGCAGTCCGACGAGGGCTTCTTCACATGGTTTGCGCCTGAGACAGGAAAGGCTGGCGACACCGTATACTCCTCCGACATGGGACGCTCCGCGCTCGCCATGATAAACATGTACAGGGCGACCGGCGACGCCCGCTATCTCGCCTCCGCGCGCAGGGCGGCGGACGCCTTTCTGCTCTGGATGGATGGCCGAGGGCTGAACAGCGGGCATTTCGACAACCTCTCCAAGGGCGGGTGGCGCGGCACGCGCACGAACGACAATCCCGTATTCTACGGCGAGATGGTCAGTTTCCTCCTGCAGATGGGCGAGCAGAAGTACACCGATGCGGCGCTGAATACGGTCGACAAGGTGTCGGAACGATTCCCTGCCGTCGCGCCGTTCCACTTCTCGGACAACTTCACGTATTCGCGCTACCTCGTGATGCTCGCCTGCGCCCAGTATTCGACGGGCCGCGACTACTCCCAGCGGATAAACCAGATGCTCGACTTCTTCTGCCGCAATACGCACCCGGCGGGTGGAATCGTGGAGCTGCCGATCAGGCTCGATGACGATGACGAGGCTGGCGTTGGCATCGGCGACGGCACAGACCATATCGCGGACATTCTCTACTGCAACAACTTTGTGTTCAATGCGGCATCGGTGCTGGTCAGGCTGCCTGAAGCGAAGCGCAAAGGCGTGGACATGGCAAAGGCCATGCGCTTGTATTCGGATGTCCGCCGCTTTCTGCTGAACGCGCAGATAGAATCGGGCGATCCACGGTTCGATGGCGCGTGGATGCGCGCGTTCGACATGGATATCGGCGAGTACTACGGTCTAAACAAGGACAAGGGATGGGGTGCCTACTGCATCGAGACCGGCTGGGTGATGGGGTTCATCCCTGTGGTTCTTCTCTATGAGGGTGCCACGGACAGCTTTTTCGTGAAATAGCGGGTTGCCATCGAGGAAGCAACTGGTTTGCGCTGCAGTACGTGAATTTCGCTCCGGGCCGCGTCGGTGGCAACGCGCCGCTGCCATTTTGCGTAGGGATGTGGTAAAATACGTGGGCAGGGAGAGAGGAAGCGATGACATTACAGCAGCTCAAGTACGTTGATGCGGTGGCGGAGTGCGGCAGCCTCAGCGAGGCGGCGCGGCAGGTGTTCGTCACGCAGCCGACGCTTACGGAGTCGATCCGCGCGCTCGAGGAGGAGCTGCGCGTTGCGATATTCACGCGTTCCAGCCGTGGCGTGACGGTGACGCGCGAAGGCGAGGAGTTCCTCGCCTCGGCGCGCCAGATACTCGATGACGCCGCGCGGATACAGGAGAAGTACACCGGCAAGGCGGTGCGGCGTCCGCAGTTCGCCGTGTCGTGCCAGCACTACGCGTTCGCCGCCGATGCGTTCATGGAGGTGGTGAAGGAGAACGCCGCCGACTCCTACGACTTCACGCTCCGCGAGACGGTGACGAGCGAGATCATCGATGACGTCGCCAGGCATCGGAGCGAGATAGGGATTATGTACCTGTCGAAGCGCAACGAGCCAGCCATCACGAAGATCCTCCGCAAGGAGGAGCTGACGTTCGAGGAGCTGTTCTCCGCAAGGCCGCACGTGTTCCTCGGCAAAGACCACCCGCTCGCGAAGAAGAAGTCCATCAGGCCGCTTGAGCTGGATGCATATCCATATCTCACCTACGAGCAGGGCTTGGAGAACGCGCTTTACTTCGCCGAGGAGGTCATGCCGGCAATCGAACGCAGGAAGAACATCCGCGTGCGAGACCGAGCCACGATGACGAACCTCCTCCTCGGCCTGAACGGGTTCACCGTTGCGTCCGGCGCGCACAGCAAGGCGTACAACTCGCAGATCGTGTCGGTGCCGCTGAAGCTCGACGACTTGATCCGCGTGGGGCTCGTTTACCGCGCCGGCATTCCGATGTCGGCGGCGGGCGCGTCGTTCGCCGCCTCTATCCGTGCGCGCGTAAAGTCTCGTTGATGGCGCTTATGGTATAATGCGCGGCGATGGAGGAAGAGGAAACATCCGCGATAATACCTGAGAAGGACTTTCGGGAGGCGATCGCCGCCTGCTGCGAGGATCCGCAGCTCAGGCGGTACTTCCGTCTGGCGCCGCCAGGCGCAAAGCTTTTCATCGGGCTGGGCTTCTACTCCACGCATTTCGGCGACAATGTTGACCAACATCAGTATGCCGAGTGTCAGGCACAGATTGAGCCGGCACTCACTGTAACCGATCTCAAGTATCTTATAAGGTTCGAGGACAATAAGGTCACCAAGCGCTATCTGCGGCAGCTGCTCGCTTGCCGAGAAGATGCCGGTGGCGGAGATTTGACGTGTCGTCCGACATGCGCGGATGTAGATGCTTTATCAAAGCAGCCCTACCAAGGTGCACCTGTCAATCCGCCGGATTCGTGGCGGGGCGGCACGTTGAGGGCAACACACCCTCATATGGGCAGGCTTGCCGGCAGCAGTGGTTTTCCATATCGCGTTGTCGCGCTTATTGCCGTTCTTATCGGCGGCGGTGTGTTTTTGGTGGCGAACTGGGGGCGCGTCGGTGGAAGCGGCCCGCCGGATTCTCAGTCACCTTCTGTATCCGAGGTTGGCGGTGTCGGTTCGACGAATCGCCCGATATGCGCGGATGCTGCCGCTTTATCAAAGCGACCCTACCAGAGTGGCCCTGCCGATAGGGGTGATTTGACAAATCGCCCACATGGTGAGGGATCGTTGGCAGGGCGGATTGCCCCCAATCCGTCAGAGTCGCATTCGAGCGACGCGTTGAGGGCAACGCGCCCTACCATGGGAGTCGCCGCTACCGCCAGCAGCAATTTGTCATCGCTCGTCTCTGCTCTCCCCCCGCCTGCTACCCAAACCCGAGTCCCTGAATCTGAAATCCCAATCCCTGAACCCGGAGATCCAACCCCCAAACCCCAAAGTTCAAAATCGGCTCCTTCGCGCTATCGCTGCGTCGTCTTTACTGACGGGCGGAAGATCGTTAGGCATCCCGGCGGCAAGGTCGAGGTGCCAAGGGTGTTTTCCTGCGCCGGTGCGGGTATCAAGTCGTTTTGGGTGTATGGACCCAATCCAGAGGCCGACGCCGAAAAGGAGCGCCGTGCGCGTCGCGAATGGATGGCGCTTGTCAAGCAAGCGAGGGCCGAGGGCGAATGATGCGGCATCGGGAGAATACGGCGGAGGAGTTTGAGCTGGTCAACGGCGTGAGGGCGCGGGTTGCGCGTTCGCTCCTTGCGCGCATGCGTGGACTGATCGGCACGAAGCGCCTGCCCCCCGGCGAGGGGATGCTGATCCTGCGCTGCAACGCGATACATACGTTCTTCATGTCGTTCCCGATCGACGCGACTTTCCTCGACCGCAAGGGGCGCGTGGTGAAAGTGGTGCGCAACATACGTCCTTGGCGGCCGTTCGTGTGGGGCGGATTCCGCGCAGCCAAGGTGCTCGAGACAGCCGCCCGCGAACCTTCCGGCGATTTTTGCTATAATATCCAGCCATGAACAAGTGGACGACCATTCTTGCGGCGGCGCTCGCCTGCGCCGGATGCTTCGACAACAAGGGAAAGCCGGAGGACGTTCCTACGGTGATAGGGATCAAGTCGCTTGCGGCGACGAACCGTGCGGCTATAGTGCGCGTGATCCTGCGCGGCGACAGGGGCGCGCTTCCGGCGGCGCTGCTCGCCGGGTTGGACTCCATCAAGATGATCGACCTTTCAGAGCGCGGCACAAAGGAGGTGCCGCCCGCTGCGTTCGGGCTGAAGGGGATCAAGGAGTTCTACTTTGCGCGCAACGGAATGGAGCGCATACCCGACTTCACCTGCTGGGCCGACACCCTTGACTACCTCAACCTCGACGACAACGCCATCGCCGACGTGCCGGACAGCCTCGGCTCGCTCGTGCGGCTCAGGTGGCTGCGGCTAAACGGAAACAGGATAAAGTCGCTACCGGCATCAATCGCCCAGCTCAAGGATCTGCGCCGCATCTACCTGAAGGGGAACGCCCTCACGGCAGTGCCGGATGCGGTGAAGGAGCTGACCTCGCTTGAGGATCTTACGCTCGATGGCAACCCGATATCGTCCTTGCCCGACTGGATCACCTCGCTGCCCCGGCTCCGCGCACTGTCGCTGAATGGCACGAAGGTATCCAGACTGCCGGACGACCTCTCGGCATGGAAGCGCCTCGATCTCCTGGCGCTGGGTGGCTGCCCGGTGCCGAAGAGCGAGATGGAGCGCATCCGCAAGGCACTGCCTGATGTCGCAATCGTCTTCTGATGGCGGGGAACGGGCGCGCCTCGGTTCGCGCCTCGGTTTTCTTATGCTGGCGGCGGGATGCGCCGTCGGGCTGGGGAACGTGTGGAGGTTTCCGTACGTTGTCGGGCAGAACGGCGGTGCGGCGTTCGTGCTCGTGTACCTCGCGTTCCTCGTCCTGCTTGGATTTCCGCTACTTACCGCGGAGCTTGCGCTCGGGCGTGCTTCGCGCCGAGGCATATCGGGTGCAATGCGCGCGCTTGCCGCCGCGCGCCACCGCCGGTTCTGGTCCGTGCTTGGCGGAGTGATATTCGCAGGCAACTTCCTCCTGATGATCTACTACACGGATGTCGCGGGGTGGCTTCTCAAGTATTCCGGCGACTACCTGCGCGGAGCGGGGCGGACGGATTTCGCCGCGTTGCTCGGCGACCATCCCACATGCGCGCTCCATATGTTCCTGGCCGTCGCGCTGGCCACGGCCATATGCTCGCTTGGCGTGCGCAACGGGGTGGAGCGCGTAACCAAGGTGATGATGCTTGCGCTCCTCGCGCTTCTCGGCGTGCTGGCGGCGAAGGCGCTCACGCTCCCTGGCGCTGAGAAGGGGCTTGCGTTCTATCTCGCCCCGGACTGGTCGCGCTTCGCCGCCCACCCGTGGAAGGCGGTGTTCGACGCGATGGGGCAGGCGTTCTTCACTCTCTCCACCGGCGTGGGATGCATGACCATATTCGGCAGCTACGTGGGGCGAGAGAACTCCCTCGCCCGCGAGTCTGCGTGGATCATCGCGATCGACACGTTCGTCGCGCTCCTCTCGGGGCTGGTCATCTTCCCGTCCTGCGCGAGCTTCAGCGTGGATGTCACGTCTGGCCCGGGTCTGATATTCATCGCCTTGCCGAACGTCTTTGAGCACATGGCCGGTGGGCGCGTGTGGGGGTTCGTGTTCTTCCTTTTCCTGTCTCTCGCCGCGCTCACCACGATAGTCGCCGTATTCGAGTGCATCATCGGCGGGCTCGTGGACGAGTTGGGCCGCACCCGTCTGCGCACGGCGCTGGCGGTGGGGCTATCCGTGGCGGCGCTTTCGCTGCCGACCGTGCTGTTCGAGCCGGTTCTCGGCTGGGAGGACTTCATCTTCGGCCAGTTCTGGCTGCCGCTCGGTGCGCTGGCGATATGCGTGTTCGTCACGCGGCGGTGCGGATGGGGATACGGGGAGTTCTCGGCCGAGGCGTCTGCCGGCGCGGGGATGCGCTTCCCTGCGGTGTTTAGGCCGCTGATGAAGTGGCTGGTGCCGGCGCTGATACTCGGCACCCTCGCAGCGGGGCTTGCGGCGCGATGAATGGAGACGGATATGTTTGAGATACTGTTTTCAGGTTGCAGGAGCGGACTCTTCCCGCTCGAATATGCGCGGGCGCACCATGGCGACAGGGTGACAGTGCATGCCTACGACGCATACCAGGCGCGCAAGATACGCGAGGATGTAGGCGCGAAGTCGAACGTATCCGTGCTGTGTGCCGCAGGTCTGCCGGACGGCGCGCGCTATGACCAGGCCCGCTACTTCGCGACGTCGAAGCTCGTGAGCGCGGAGCTTGAGCTTGATACGCTCCAGGATATCCACATACATCTCAAGGAGGGGGCTCAGCTTTTCACGGAGGGTGTGGCTCCGGAAACGCTCGGCAAGCTCTTCGGCAAGGTCGAAGTGTCGCGTCCGTCGCGCCGTGCGCCGGTCAGGTGCGTCTGCACGAAGAAGGGCGAACTGAAGCGCGTGCGTACGTTCTTCGCCGCGTTCGAGGCGTCGGTTCCCGGTGGCCCCAGGCTCCAGTTCGCCTCGTTGCCCGGATGCTTCTGCCACCGTCGCGCGGACGAGGGCGGGCTCGCCCTCGCTGAGGTCGCCGCAAGGGAGATCGGCGAAATGGAGGCTGCGGAACTTGCCGCCCCATGTCCACTGCTGGATATCGGATGCGGGTGCGGGCTGGTGGGGCTGCTCGTAGCCGACGCCCTGCGGAGGCGCGGCGCGGAACCTGCGCCGCTCACGCTCGTCGATTCCCATTCGCGCGCCATCGCCGCCGCGCGGCAGAACTCCGCCGCGCTCGGCTTCGAGGCGGACTGCGTGCTGTCGGATGTAGGGCTTGATGCCGGTCATGCAGGCCGGGGGCGGTTCAGGATAGCGCTCGCCAACCCGCCGTACTACGGGGCAGGGCGCATCGCCGATCTTTTCGCGGACATTGCCGCAGACTCCCTTGCGCCGGGCGGCGTGTGCTACATGGTCGCAAAGACGCCATCCATAATCCAGGAGGCGTGCGCAAGGCGTTTCTCGGAAGTGACTGCGATTCGGCGGCGCGGATACACCGTGCTGCGGGCGACGGGGTCGCGGTGAGCTACATTTCGCCGCCTGCGCTGCGGGCGACAACGGTGAGGCAGGTGAGGCCGCTGCCGTCTGCGGCGTAGCCTGCGTGGACTGCAGCGACGGCGCTGTCGCCGAGCGAGAAGATTAGCGCGTCGTAGGCCTCGATGGGCTGCGCTTCCCACCCTGCTCCGGTGAACGCGCCGCGCGCCCGGCTCAGCGCCTGTTCGGGCGGCAGGGCCATCAGGCCGGAGGCGAACTCCGCCGTCCCTGCGCGGTTTGAGTATCGTAGCGTCTCCTGGAGACCGGCTATGTTTGGTATGCGTACGTATTCGCCGCTGGGGAGGTTCGCGGCGGCGATGCGCAGCTTCTCCGCAAAGAAGCCGGATGTGGCGCTGTCGTCCGGCAGGATGCCGGGGATGTCAAAAGAGAACTCCGACCGCCTGTCTGCCGAGGGAGTGCCCGATTCCGATGCGAGCGACCGCATCCCAGCCTCCTCGCGCACCTCCTTGAGCAGGCCGAGGTTGTCGAGGAACACCGGCAGGAACTCGACCGTCGCCACGATGAGCAGTATGATGGCGAGCAGCGCTATCGCAAACTCTGTGAAGGCCTGTCCGGAACGGCTGCGCCTGTCAGATGCCATAGGGCGTGCCTCCTCCCCGTTCGGTGCCGCGCCCTGGCGGGTAGCATCCGTCGGCGTCGTTATGGCCGTGCTGCGAGTACCATGCCTCGGCGGCAGCGCGAAACCCATCGCTATTGTACTTCGCTTCCGCCTTCTGAGCATCGTTTTTGGACGAGCCACCTGAACTTGGTGGCAAAAAGTCATCAACGTATTCTAAATCTGCCATATTAGCTCTTTTGAAAGCGACGACTCCGAGCGGGATAAGCCTTACGCGCGAAAAGCACGGCAGGACTATGGACGGTGAGATATCGATCACCCGCCGTCCGCCAACGCTACCAAATGCCTTTGCCGCCGCTTTCGCAACTATGAAGTTTGTCGTGGCTGTGAGCGAGGATAGCGCAACGGAACCTTCTACGCGGATGGTGGAGCAGCCACCAGACACATTGTATTCTTCGCGGAGGGGTGTGAGCCACGGAAAGCGAGCGAAACTGAACGCGTCTGGAAGACCATGCCATTCGCCGTTATCGTAGATGCACCACGGCCAGCGTGCGAGCAGGACGCTGTTGGTTTTCAATCCCGCTTCGGTGACGGCGTCCACGCCGCAGTCGCGCGCGATGTCTGCGAGTGTGCCAATACTACCTTCGTAATAGGTGCCACGTTCCCAGTCTATGCCGATGCAACCAAAGCTGGCACTGTTCGGGAAAGCCAGCGCCGGAACTTCAAAATCAATATCCGGCAATTGATGCTTCCCTCCGCCGTATTTGCAAAGGAATCGAAAGTCATTGTTCAGAATGGCATCAATCAGATCTTTGCTTGGGTAATTACCGAATGCGGCATTGTCAACACCGGCGCGGATGCCATTGTGGAATACGACTTCGAGCATCCGGCGGTAGTCTTCGTCCATGAGCTCAGAGACGAGTTGTGGGATGCGAGTCATGTTACTTGATACTTCAATAGAGTTTGCCTTGGCAATCTCGTTCGCCTCCCTGAAGCCGACTGTAGGGCCGAGGAACGCGAGCCTGCGTTGGAGGGCGACGATTCCGGCGATGGCGGTTTCGTTCGACTGGCACACGGCGGCGAGGTGGGCGAGGTTCAGCTCGCCGATCATGTTGAGCGTGATGCCCTGCCAGCGGGCGAGCGCGATGGCGGATGCGTCGGCTGCGTTCTGCAGGCGGATCTTGGCGCGCGAGGAGGTGAACACGTCCACGTTGAGCGCGAACAGCAGCGCGAGCCCTGCGAGGATGAGCACGAGGAAGATCGCCACCTGGCCGCGTTTGCCGCTCCGTGCCGTCATTGGAGATAGTCCGGGTAGTGCGCCTCGACTGTTGCCGTGGCGGAGATTGCGGTGCGGTCGTCGCCGGTGGGCTTTGCCGTGCCGGTGAGAACGCCGAAGTCGAAGAGGCGCGGGCGGCGCTGGATGACCGTGGCCGTGGCGGGGGACTGCCCTGCGGTGGCGTCCACGGCGGTGTAGCCGTTGCGCCAGTAGTCGAAGTCGAGGATTGCGTTGGCCTGCGCCTCGTAGTCGCTCATCAGGTAGTCGCCTATGCGGTAACGGCGTTCGGCGTAGGAGGCGGTGCCGCTGCCGGAGTCCGAAGCCGTGAAGCATTCTCCCGCGACCGGCATGGTGGCGAGGCGGGCGATCTTGCGCAGCATGAAGTCGTTGTAGCCTACGGCGCGCGCCCGCGCGCACTTGACGGCGGCGTTCTCCACGAGCAGTTTGGCGCGGATGAGGTCGGAGAGGTTGAACAGCGCGAGGAACACGAGCAGGATGACGATGAGCGCGAGGGTTGACTCCACCATCGTCTGGCCGCGCTTGTGGCGGCGCGCTGTCAGAGACGTTCCGAGCATATCACGTCCGTTGTGTATTCGGCGACGTCGCCGGGGGCGCGCATGAAGTGGATCGCCGCGCAGACGGCGACGAAGAGCGCCAGGAACACGAGGATGTATTCGAGCGCCATCTGTCCGCTGCGGCGGTTGCGTCGCACGGCATCTGGCATGGCGGAGCGCATTGCAAGCTCCAGCGGCGAGATCAGTTTTCGCCGAGCCGCTTTATTGTGTCCTCGCTGATGTTGTCGGCGGCGTTGCGTGCGTTCTGGCCCTCTTCGGTGGAGATCGCCTCGGTCGCGCCGGCGACCTTCTTCGCCGTTGCCTTGCCGAAGTATGTGAACACCGCAATCAGCGAAATCGCGATGAGCGCGACGATGATGATGTATTCCAGCATCGTCTGGCCCTTTTTGTTCTTACGCATGGACATTGTATGGTTCCTCCTTTTGTTCCTTGGCGCGTATTGTAGCAGATAACGCGCCGGTTTTGGGAAAATATTCTGTCGCCACCGCCCTTGCGAGCGAACGGCGCGGCGCGGCACCGCGAAGCAGGCAGCGGAAGTAGTCGTCCGTGCGGCCGTTGCCGTCCTTCTCCACACACACCACGACCTCTCTGCCGACAAGCGCCTGCGCATATGCGGCGCGGTTCGCCGCACCGAGGCGCTCAAGCGTCTTGGCGCGCGCGCGGCGCACGGCCACCGGAACCGCCGGCTTCATCTCTGCCGCCGCCGTGCCGGGGCGTTCCGAATATGGAAACACATGGAGATGGACGAGCTGCGCGGTCGAGGCGACGAAATCGCAGGAGGCGGCGAAGTCTGCATCCGTCTCGCCCGGGAAGCCGGCTATGATATCCGCGCCCAGGGCGACGCGCGCGCCGGGCATACGCCGTACCTCGCCGCAGAACTCCGCCACCTGCGCCATCGAGTATGGGCGGCGCATTAGGCGCAGGATGCGGTCGGATGCGGACTGTAGCGAAAGGTGGATGGACCGGCAGATGTTCCGGTGCGCCGCAAGTGCGCCGATGAGCCGCGCATCGCAGATGCCAGGCTCGATCGAGCCGAGCCGTACGCGGTGACCGGGCGAATCCAGCGCGGCGAGCTCGGCGGCGAGCTCGGGAAGGCCACGGCCCGAATCGCGGTAGAGGCACAGGTTGCAGCCGGATAGAACGAGTTCGCGGTATCCGGCGTCAAGGAATGCGCGCGCACGTGCGAGGACGTCGGCGAAGGGGACGGAAACGGGCTTTCCGCGGAACGACGGCACGATGCAGAAGGCGCATCGCCCGGAACAGCCGTCCTGCACCTTGAGGTAGGCGCGGGAGAGCCGGAGAGGAACCGGTGCGGGGGGCTGGGGCGGAACCTTTTCCGCACCGGGCAGACATCCTGTTACGCGGATTTTGACGCCGGGGAAGCTGGCGCGCAGGTGGGCGATGGCCTTCTCGCAGTCGCGCTGGGCCTTGGCCGTGACCGAGCAGCCGCGCACGATGATGAGATCGGGAGAACCGTGCTTCATGGATACCACGTTCCAGCCGGAGGCGGCGTACCGCGCCTCCATGTCACTTGCCTCAGCGCGGTTGAGGCGGCAGCCGAATGTCACAAAACTCACGTTCACGCTCGCAATTATACCACATCCCTGGCGTTGCAGATTTTGAGCGCAACGGGAATGGCTCGGGGGAAAGTTGCAATATCGGCGCCCATCCAAAATCGTGTGTGCAGGAACGCCGCCGCTTTATGGTATGGTATAATATGGCGCATGAGAATGGATAACATGGAAGTCCGTCTGGCGGCGATTTGTGCTGCTGTGGCGTGTGCGTGCATGGTGGCGGAGGGGGCGGTGACAATCGACTTCGCGGCAGAGCAAGGGGCAGTCAAGCAGCTTCATGGTGTCAACAACGCGCCAGTCCGCGTGGACGGGAAGCGAGGTCAGGACGAGTTCAAGGCGGCGGGGATTCCGTTCGTGCGCACCCATGATACGGCATACGCCTACGGAGGTACCCACTATGTGGACATCCCGAACATCTTTCCTGACTTCGCTGCCGACGAAAACGACCCAGATAGCTACGACTTCGCGTTCACCGATGCCTACCTGAAACCGATCGTAGCGGCGGGATGCAAAGTGTTCTACCGCCTTGGCGTGACCATCGAGAACAATTGGCGGATCAAGGCGTACAACATCCATCCGCCGAAGGACTTCGCAAAATGGGCGCGCATCTGCGAACACGTGGTGCGCCACTACAACGAAGGCTGGGCCAAAGGCTTCAGGTGGGGCATAGAATACTGGGAGATATGGAACGAGCCGGAGAATCCGCCGATGTGGCAGGGCACCAAGGAGCAGTTCTTCGAGCTGTACCGCGTGACGGCAAACCATCTGAAGAGGACGTTCCCGTCAATCAAGGTAGGCGGCTACGCCAGCTGCGGCTTCTATGTTGTGGATGACGCGCAGAAGCGCGAGGCGAGCGAGTTCTACCGCAGTTTCGTGACCTGGTTCGAGGACTTCTGCCGTTATGTGCAGTCGCCGGAGACGAAGGCGCCTCTCGATTTCTTCTCCTGGCATCTCTATGTATCGCCAAGGTGGCCCTTGGACAGAATCGCCACACATGCCGCCTATGTGCGCAAGACCCTTGATGCCGCCGGCCTAACGGCTACGGAAAGCATCTTCAACGAGTGGAACGTGTTCCGAGGCTCCGACGAAGACTGTTGGGACATCGTGAAGTCGCATGTAGGGGCGGCAAACATCGCGGCGTCGTTCTGCCTGATGCAGGGCACATCCATCGACAAGGCAATGTACTACGACGCTTGCCCCACGCGCAGATACTGCGGGCTCTTCTATTTCCCTAGCCAGCGCACCACGCCATGCTATGAGGCGTTCCGCGCCTGGAACGAGTTGGCGAAGCTCGGCACGAGTGTGCCTGTATCCGTGTCAGACAAGTGTCTATATGCGGCGGCGGCGAAAGCTGGGGAGAAGTTCGCCTTTCTCATCGCCAATGTGGGCACCGCTCCAGCCACCATCCCGGTTTCCGCAGGGCAGAGGACATTTGCCATATATCGCATAGACTCAGCGCACGCGAAGCTGACCAAGGACGGCGTGTGGCGCGGTGAACCGCTCACGATTCCCGCGAGCGGCGTGGTGCTGGCGTTGTCAGGGACCATTCTTGCCGACGATTCCGAGGCAAGTTGCGCCCAAGGCCCTGTCAACGGCCTCCAGCGTTAGTGGCGGGCGAGGCATCTCGATGCGCTCTGTGCAATTCGCGGCTTTGCGGCGCCACGAAACGCATGGAGCAGGGGCGTCGATTTTTTTTTGCGAGGCAATGAAGGTTTTGGCGTCAATACGCTACTATAATCATTGGGGAAAGTCGCAGGAAGATGGATATAGTCGATCAAATCCGCGCAGACCGGGAAAATGGAGCGATCTGCCTTGAACGGGAGTACAAGTCACGGCTGATGGCCGTGGCTGTGAAGCTATGCCGAGATGAAACGGAGGCCGAAGCTCTCGTCTACCAGGCGTTCGACGAGGCCTTACGCCGGATTGAGACTCTTTCGCAACCGGAGTCCTTTTACAGTTGGCTCTGCGCCATCCTCGTGAACTGCCATGGCATGGCGACGCGCCGGAAGGAGAACAGCCGTGTATCCTTCATGGACAAGCTTCCCGAGCCGCCGACGGAGGACGGTATGGACAATATCGTCCGTTCTGTTGACGGCGCAATTCTGCATGAAGCAATTGACCGTTTGCCGCCCAAACTGAAGGAGACGGTCGTCTTGCGGTATTTCATGGATATGCCGCTTCAGCAGATTGCCCGCTTTCTGATGATACCGGTGGGAACGGTGAACAGCCGTCTGCACGTGGCGCGGATGGCGCTGTCGATGCGCCTTGGAGCGAAGCTCAAGAAACCTGCCGTGGCGTTGATCGCCGCCGGACTCTTCCTGCTGGCCTCGGCTGCGGTGATCGGGCTGCGCAACGCCAATGTGCTTGGCGGAACCGGCGAGGCGGCGCAGGATCCGGTTGTCAAAGGCTCAACGGAAGAGATGTTGGATGAGAACCCGGATGTCTCGGACTCCGCTCCTGTCTCTTCTGGTGATGATGCGAATTTAGCCCAACCTCAACAACAGGAAAAGGAGAACACGGAAATGAAAACGACAACGATAGGAGGCATCTTCCGCAAGGCGGCGAGGGCCGTCTCCACGGTCGCCATGACGATGCTGGCTGCGAGCGCCACGTACGGAGACGATCCATACATTCAGGGCGACGGCACGAGCGGCATATCGACCGGCTACCGCATGAAAGGAACTTCACGCCTTGAGGTTGACTTCGCCATGGTGGACATCAGCGACCCGGGCACTTGGAACGAATGCCGCATTTTCGGCACGGACAACACCGCCTACGAGCCGACGCTCCAGACGTGCGTCTATGCCACATACACGGCAAGCAATGACAGCATGTACTTCCGGGTCAGGGCGAAGACGTCGGCGTCGAGTTCGCGGCCCACGAAATACAGGTCGGGGGTGGACACGGGGAGACATAAAGTCGTCTTTGATCTGCCAAACGCCAAGATGGTGTTCATGACGGGCACTGCCGCGACGGGCATCGTCACAAACGACTATTCCTACAGCGATGGCGGTGCCGACAAGACGGTGGACGCCGGCGTCAGTTTCGAGGGGCAGGAGTCGACGATGCCTCTTTCTCTCTTCGGCCGCTGGGACAATGCGCAGGCGACGAAGTTCCAAAACGGCACACAGTCTTCTGATAACGTAAAGGCGTTATGTGCCAAGGCCCGCATCTATGGCGTGAAGATATACGAGGGCGACGAGCTGGTCCGTGACTTCGTGCCATGTCTCAAGGATGGAGTCGCCTGCTTCAGGGATCTTGTGAACGGCGGTTTCATCGTCGGCGAGAACGCGGCGGCGTTCACGGCGGGCGGCGACGTGCCTACCGTTGCCGACGACGGCTATGTTTCCACCGCCGCCAACGCAGACGGCGGCAAGCTCTACTTCGACACGGGATACAAGACTACGGACAAGTCAGCCGTCGCGCTTGACTGCGCCCTCACGGTGAACAAAAACCTCGCCGGTTCGATCTGGCGTCTTTTCCAGGAAGGGTCCGGAAACATCTTCGATTTCAACCTGAACGGGAACAATGGCTTGAGATATCAGGTGGCCGGCACGTACAAGACGGACTTCACCACCGCATTCAAGGACACGCTCTACGACGACAAGGACGTCCGGCGCACGTTCTACCTTGACAACCGAGGACAGGCAGCCGTTGTGACATCCGGCCATACGAACCAGCTTGTCACGTTCACGCAATCCGCGACCATCTCGCACAGCCAGACGTTGAAACTCGCCTCCAACTGGGCCGGGAGCAGCGACTTCTCCGCCATCAAGATATACGGCTGCAAAATCTGGGAGGACGGCGTTCTTAAGCGCGACTTCGCGCCGTATGTACACAATGGCACGCCGGGACTGCGCGACCGCCTTACAGGCACGTTCATTGTCGCCAGTCGCAACTCCGGCGACACCACGAGCGCGCTCGCCTACGGCGGCGCAATCGTCGAGGACGCCTACTTGGAGTCGAACGGGACGACGGGGCTGAATACGGGATGCAGGCTCAAGGGCATCTCCCGTCTCGAAGTGGATTTCAATTTGACTGAAGCGGGACAGAATACGCGCCGCATATTTGGTTCGGACACCCAAGAATCGACATTGATGACCTGGCTTGGGACTGACAGTTCTGGATATTGGAGGATGGTCGCAAAAGCCAATTCTGTGGAAAAGGGAAGATATCCACCATCCACTCCAACAGCCTGCGACACGACTCGGCACACGGCCATCATGAGTTTCGACTCCGACAATGGCGGAACTTACAATTACCGCTTTGTCACAGGGAATACGACGAACACGATGACAGGTGAGTTTACTGATGTTTCGAACATTGAGGCCTCTATGCCACTTGCCCTTTTCGCAAGATACGGTGATTCCGCTGGAACTACCTTCCACGGATACACCGCCGCCAAGGCGCGCATCTACAGCGTTCGCATCTACGAATCGGATGCGCTTGTGCATGAGTTTCTGCCATATAGCCGTGACGGTGTTGTCGGCCTCTACGACACTGTCACGGGCGACATCATATCCAACGGTTCGTCGTTCACGTTCGGCGGCAGAGGGCAGGACCACGGGCAGCTCAAGGCATACATAACGCCTGGCTACAACGACAGGATAGGCTATTCCGAATCGACGACGCTCACGGCCTATGCGCCGGGCGCAACATCGTACCGCTGGCTCTGCGACGGCAAACCGATTGAAGGCGGCGCGGACGGCGTCCTCAGTGTCGCATGGACACGCGGCGGCGTTGCGCAGGCGCCTGGCTTCAAGGTGCACACCTATCAGGCGGTTGCGGTTTTCGAAGACTTCTCTGGCGCAACGCGCGAGAGCGCACCGAGCGCGGCGGCAGACGTCAAATGCCGCCAGCTTGGCACAACATTCATGATAAAGTAGCAAGATGAAATGTAGAATCAACTTGTCTGCGCTGATGGCGCTTGCCATCGCACTGGGATGCTCTCATTCCGATACTGCCACCGGCAGGGCACCGCGTCCATTCCGCATCGCAACGTTCAACATGCGCACCGACTGCGACAAAGGGGTGCGCGCCTGGACGAACAGGCTTCCGCTTGTGGTGAAGGTCATCATGGATAACCGATTCGATGTGATAGGTGCGCAGGAACTCAAGACGAACCAGGTCGCCGATCTGCGCCGTGCGCTTGGGCCGAAGGGCTATGCCGTTGTCGGGCGTCGCCGCACATTTTCGAGCCGGTACGACACGGAGGGCGTGTATCTTATGTTCCGCACAAACAGGTTTGAATGCCTTGAGAGCGATACGTTTCAGCTCTCCGAGACGCCAGAGGTCGCCGGATCGAAGTCGTGGAAGACTGACTATCCGCGCACATGCGTCTGGGCCGATCTGAAGGAAAGAAATGGCGGCGACAGGTTTCGTGTGTACAATACGCACCTTGATAACGCGAGCGAGGAGGCGCGGCGCAAGGGCGTGGCGCTGATCGTGGATAGGATATCCGCCGCTGGCGATGTTCCGGCGTTCCTGCTCGGCGACTTCAACTGCTCACCGACTCCGTACAACGCGGTCGGGATCGCGCACCGGATCATGAAGGACGCGGCGGAAGTCACTGAGACGCCTCATGCAGGACCGGAGAAAACGTTCACGGACTGGAAGCCGACGGCGCACTTTCTCATCGACTACATCTTCGTGAACGGGGCGGTGCGCGTCCTTTCGCACAAAACGCATGACGACTTGCCTGGAGGGCAGTCGCCTTCCGACCATTTCCCCGTGTCGGCGGATGTCGTTATGAAGACGGGAGTGCCACGCTCGAAGTGACCTTCACCGCTCTCCTGCATCGGCGTATTGGCGGCGGGGTTTCGCGGCGGCGGGGATGTGGCATAATGCGCGGCATGGGAGAAGGAAGAGCGAAAGTTGCACGCGTTTGCGCCGGCATCGGCGCGCGGCGGGAAGTGGTATCGCCTTTTCTGTTCGACCAGCCATAAGCGCGACGTGTA
>CAMPAA010000006.1 GCA_946631345.1 uncultured Verrucomicrobiota bacterium | reverse complement strand
ACGGCAGGCGGCACCGCCACGCTCGACGTGACGTTCACCACGCCGTAAGCGGGGGGTGGGAGCGGCGCGTGGGGACACGCGCCCTCCCGTTTCCGCGCGGCGGCGAGTCGAAGTCGTTCACGGCCATCGTGGTCGAGTAATGGCATCGCGTCCACGGCGGCGGGCGGTCTTCGGCCCGCCCGCCGCTTTTCATTTCTCCATACGGACAATAAACGGACGGGCAACGGACAAGATACGGGCTTCTGACGGACACCTGATGGACGAGCATCGGCCAGATTAAGGGTGGGTTCCGGGTCGATTACGGACTACACACGGGCTTTGTACGGACGTGCGACGGACAGGCAACGGACATCAGTCCAGCGGCGGACGGGCGGGCATTCGTCTGATGCCGACATTTTGCGACATTCCAAGATGGGCGGCCGCGCGGCGTCAGACTTGCAACGGGCTTATCACGGACGCTTCCCTTACGGACGGACAACGGACGGGCGGCGCGTTGAGGACAACGCGCCCTACCAATGCTTCTGCACCAATCATACACATAAATACGGCCAAGGCCAAGATCGAAGCCGCTGGCGGCATAAGGAGCTTGAGACGGAAAGAAGAGAACGGAAAAAGTGGAGGGTTCACGGAATGCCGTGAACCCTTTGCTTTAGTTTCAGATGACCGGTAGATTGCCAAAAGGACGGGAGTGTTCTATAATGCGCGGCCATGGGAGAGAGAAGAAGACGGATGCGGGGGATTGAGATCCTCCATGAGGATCCTGACGTCATTGTGATCGAGAAGGCGGCGGGAATACTGTCGTGCGCAACGCGGCGTGGCGGCGACGAGTACAGCGTGGAGGCGGCGCTCACGGACTATGTGCGGAAGGGGCAGGCCAAAAGCCGGAAGTGCGTATATCTCGTACACCGTCTCGACCGGGAGACTTCCGGCGTTATGATGGTGGCAAAGTCTCTTGAGGTTCAGGACTATTTTCGCGCGCGCTGGAACGAGATCACCGAGAAGACATATCTCGCCCGCGTTCATGGGCATCTCGAAGCGAAGGAAGGGGCGTTCGAGAGCTATCTGGCCGAGAACCCAAAGACGTTCATGGTGCGTTCCGTGAAGAATCCAGCGGACGGCAAAATGTCCCGAACGCTATACCGGGTTGTGGCTGAGGACCGTTCTACGTCACTTGTGGAGGTGCGGCTCAAGAGCGGGCGCAAGAACCAGATACGAGTCCATTTCGCGGAGAATGGCCACCCTGTCGTGGGTGATGCGCGGTATGGCCGTGGGGATGGGGCGCTGCAGCTGCATTCGTGGAGACTTGCGTTCATCCATCCGCATACCGGCAAGCAGCTTGAGTTCGAGACCGCAAAGCCGCCGTTTGCCACACGGCGCGCCTGAAACGTCTACCGCGCGAAATAAAAGTGAACCTGCCCGCGCGCCGGCGGCATATTACTGTATGAGGCCATGATGCCATGCATCGTGGTCGACTTGCGGATGGAAATCTGGCGGCAGATAAGGAAGGACAGGGAGAAGGGCGCGGAACAGCTCGTTTCCGAATACGGAAACAGGCTTTTTGCCGCCGCTGTGTTGCTTTGCGCCAACGAACACGACGCCGAGGAACTTACGTTTCGCACCTTTGACCAGGCAATCAAGAAGATCCGCCTCTACGATCCTAAGAAGGCGTTCTTTACGTGGCTGTACACAATCATGCTCAATTTCCACCGCATGAACCATAGGCGACACCGCGTGGAAACGGTTCCGATGGGGGTGGCTGAGGATCTGCCGGAACTGCCGACCGACACATTCGGCGCGGCGCTTTCGCAGACGGCGGACGATACCGTGGCACGGGCTGTGCGGGCCCTATCTGAGCCGCTCCGCGAGGTGGTGGTGCTTCATTATTTCGCCGATCGGTCCGTGGATGAAATCGCCGTGATGTTGAAAGTTCCCGTCGGAACGATCAAATCGCGCCTGCATAATGCGCGCGAAAGCCTGATTCGTCTTTTGCCAAACAAGGGAAGGGGGAAATGACCATGACTGAAAATGACATCGACCGCAACCTGTCCTCACAGGTCAAGGCGTGTGTTGCGGAAATCCAGCTGCCGGATGGCTTCGCCGAGAGGCTGCGGCTTTCGGTTCATCGTTCGCAACGAATGTTCCGCATCCGTATTCTGGCAGTGACGGCGGTGGCGGCGGCCACGGCGGTGCTTGCCGTTGTCCTGATGGCTCGCACGGAACCGCATGGCGACCGAGGGGCTTCAATCGTTGCGACGCATGGTAATCGCGGAGATGAAAGGGTTTCGGGCTGGATGCTGCTCAGCGTGTTCCGCGATCTTTTCAGACGAAACAGGACAAGCAAGAGAAAGGAAGATGAATAGATGACGTTGATTGATTGGGCATGGGGCTCGCATTGATGATTGCCGGGATGGCGCTTTTGGAAGACCCTACGAACTACGTTCTCATGCAGGCGATGGGACCGAACGTCTCTGGCGTGATTGGTTCCGCTGTGGTCGCAGGAGTTCTGTACACTCTGTGCAGATGATTTCAGAAACAAAGAAAGGAAACATAAGGTTATGCTCGTTAAAGTGCTGGTGATTGTCGGAATATCCGTTGGAATATGCGTGGCGATGGTCGTCATGGGCAAGATTTTCGACAAGCGGAAGGCCGAAAAGGACGCCGAAAGGAATTAAGGCAGGCCCGCAGATGTACCCTGATGTTCCGCTCTTGCTGGCGGTATCCTACATTGTTGGGGGGCTGTTGGCGCTTACATGGAGCGCAAACCGCTTCGTTGACGGCGCAAGCTCCGTTGCGCGGCAGCTTGGAGTTTCGCAATTCATCATAGGCATGGTCGTCATCGGCTTCGGCACCTCCCTTCCGGAACTTGCCTCGGCTGTTGCCGCTGCGCGGAAGGGGAAACATGACTTCGTTCTCGGCAATATAATCGGCTCCAATTTCTTCAACACGCTGGCCGTTGTCGGCCTGAGCGGTGCAATTTGCCCCTTTCGCAATGTTTCCCGGAATGTTCTTACTCGCGACTTGGGTGTGATGGTGTTTCTCACGCTGTCGATAGCCCTCTTCGGGATTAACTTCAAGGCCGTGAAACGGGAAGGGCGCATCAGCCGGGTGGAAGGTGTGTTCTGGCTGGCGCTATTCATCGCCTATCTTGTGTCTCTGTGCGCCTCACAGCGCGCCTGAAACGTTCGATTGAAGACATCCCTTGCTATGCCGAGCCATTGCTCCAACGCGTCGTAGGCGGCTGGGCGATGGGTGATTTGGCAAATTGTGGTACAATACGCGTTCAATAGGTTTTAGAAGCATGGAGCCGGTGGAAGAAGAGAAACGCGCAATCCGTGCCGCGATGAAGCGGCTGCGGCGCGCAATGCCGCCATCCGAGCGCGCCGCGCTTTCGGGGGCGATATGCGAACGCCTTCTTGCACGCACCGACGTAATGGCGGCGATTGCGGCGCATGGGACGTTTGCCGTGTATCTCGCCGCGCCTGACGAGGTGGATATTTCTCCGTTGATCGCTCGTTTATGGTCGGAAGGATGCCAAGTGGCCGTTCCGGCCTGGCGCGAAGGCTCCTACAGGCTCGTGCGCTATGCGCGCGGCATGGCTCTGGCTGCCGGCCCTATGGGCATCCGCGAACCAGGGGAGGGCGCGGAAAGCGTGGCTCCGCACGATGTAGCGTGCTGGATCGCGCCTGGGCTGGCCTTCACGCCGCAGGGCGCACGGCTTGGATACGGAGGAGGCTGGTACGACAGGTTCCTGTCGGGTGCTGCGCAATCCGCAGTCGCGCTGGGTGTGGCCTTCCCGTTCCAGGTCGTGCCAGCTCTGCCGACGGGTCCGCACGACATCGCGCTGACCGCAGTGGTCGCGCCTTGACGGATGCGGCATGGGGCGTCACTTGTCCCAGCTTGCCTTTGGCGGGGCCTTGTCGCTCCATTCCGGGAGGGAAATCATGTTTCCCGCATTGTCGTTTCCCGCGAGATACGCCTCGGCCACGTATTCGCGCCGCTGCTTCATCTCGGCGAGAAGCGACTTGATTTCGAGCACGGCGTCGTAGCATAGATCCACAACCTGGCGTTTCGTCGCCTCATCCACTCCGTCCATCTTCAGCAGCTCCATGGAGGACAGGAGCACCGTGGCGGGCTGGCCGAGGGCGTGGCAGAACCCCGCGAGCGAATCCATCACGAGCTTTGCGCGCTCGGCCTGCAGCTCGGCGATGCGCAGGCGGGTCTCCGCCTCGTTGCCGCTTCCGTTCTGGCTTTCGATTGACATGCGTCGGATATCCTTTCCTTCGGTCAGCTTGCGAGGGATCCCATGTTGAATATTGGGAGGAACATTGCGAGCACGATGGTGCCGATTATGGCTCCCAGGAACACCATCAGGAACGGCTCCATGAGCGAGGTGAGCGTGGCGAGAAGAGCCTCTACCTCCTCGTCGTAGGCGTCGGCCACGGAGTCGAGCATGTCCTCCACCTTGCCGGACTTCTCGCCGGCGGCGATCATGCGCACCATTATCACAGGCATGTACGGTTTGCCATCAAGGGCGACGTTCAGCTGGTTGCCCTGCTCCACCTCGAGGCGGGCGTCGAGGATGGACTTTTCCAGCACGCGGTTGCCGATCGACATCGCCACGACCTTGAGGGACTTGAGGATGGGCACGCCGGCGTTGGTCATCTGCGCGAGCAGGCGGCAGAAGCGGCTTACGCCGCTCTTGAGGTTCAGTTCACCGAACACGGGCATCTTCAGCATGAACTCGTCGAACTGGTAGCGGCCGCGTTCCGTCGATTTCCACCAGCGGAAGGAGAAGATGGCCGCGGCCGCGCCGCCGAGCACAATGTACCAGTTGTGCTTCACGAAGTCCGAGACGTCCACCAGCACCTGCGTAAGCGCGGGGAGGGGTTTGCCGAACCCCGAGAACATCTCCGCGAAGATGGGCACGACGAACTGTATCAGCCCCGCCGCCATGATGAGCGCGATGGATACGATCACAGTAGGGTAGGTCATGGCGCTCTTCACCTTCCTCCGGAGGCGCGCAGAGGACTGTATGAGCGAGCCGAGCCGCTTCAGTATGCCCGCAAACTCGCCGGACTGCTCGCCAGCTATGACCATGTTCACGTACATGTCGTCGAATAGAGCCGGGAACGCCGCGAGCGCGCGCGATAGAGGTTCGCCGCTCTCGATCGTCCGGTTCATGTAGTTGAGGACCTTTTTGAACTCCGGGTTGGAGCACTGCTCCTCCAGCGTTACGATCGTGGCGAGGATCGGCATGCCCGCCGCGCTCATGGATGCGAGCTGTCGCGTGAAAGGAACGATCTCGGTGTGCGCGAGCTTCTTCGCTTTCCTTATCTTCGGCACTTCAACCATTGCGATGCTTCCTCCAGCGTCATTCGCCGCCTGTAACCGCGAACGCGGCTTCGAGCGATGTGATGCCGGCGCGCACCTTGCGCATGCCGGCCTCCTTCAGGGTAACCATGCCCTCCTCGAGCGCGAGCTTCTTCAGCAGCTCTGCGTCGCCTCCCTTTTCGATGAGCGCGCGGATCCTGCCAGATATCGGCAGCACCTCCATCATCGCGCCGCGCCCCTTGTAGCCGGTGTTGTGGCACTTAGGGCAGCCGGTGGGCCCGAATATCTCCACGCCCTTGAAAGGCCCCGGATCCACCTTGTTCGCCGCCAGCATCTCCTCGTTTAGGGCCACCGGCTGCTTGCAGTACGGGCAGAGCCGCCGGAAGAGCCGCTGGGCCTGCGCGAGGATGAGCGAGCTTGCGAGCATGAACGGCTCTATGCCCATGTCGATCAGTCGCGCCACAACGCCGCAGGCGTCGTTTGTGTGGAGGGTGGACAGCACAAGGTGGCCGGTGAGAGCCGCCTTGACCGCTATGTCGGCCGTCTCGCCGTCTCGGATCTCGCCTACGAGAACGATATCCGGATCCTGTCGCAGGACGGAGCGCAGGATGCCGGCGAAGGTGAGGCCCTGCGCCACGTTCACGTGGCACTGGTTCACGCCGGCGAGCTCGTATTCGACGGGATCCTCTGCCGTGACTATGTTCACGTTCGGCTGGTTCAGGTCCTGCAGGCAGGAATACAGCGTTGTCGTCTTGCCGGAGCCCGTCGGCCCTGTGACGAGGATGATGCCGTGAGGCTGGTCGATGGCGAACTTCATCGCCTTGTACGCATATTCATCAAGGCCGAGGGAGGCGAGGCCGGGCGCGAGGTTTGCCTTGTCGAGTATTCGCATCACAACCTTCTCCCCGTGCACCGTTGGCAGGATGGATACGCGGATATCAACCTCCTTGCCGAGCGCCTTGACCTTGAATCGGCCGTCCTGCGGGCGGCGGCGTTCCGCGATGTCGAGGTTCGAGAGGATCTTGATGCGCGAGCAGACGGCGTTGTGCAGGGCCTTCGGCGGGGCCGGGCGCTCCACGAGCTCGCCGTCGATTCGGTACCGCAGGCGCGAGGTCTTCTCCATGGCCTCGAAATGTATGTCGGAGGCGTTTGTCTTGAGGGCTTCCACCATGATCGAGTTGACCATTCGTATGACGGGAGCTTCGCCGGCGGCATTGAGTGTGGCGTCGAGCGCCTCCACGTTGTCGTTTTCGCCGGCCGACATCTCTACATCGCTGTCGTCGCCCTTCATGATGTTTTCCATCGCGAGGGTGGGGTCCGAAGCCTCCTCCGACTGCTTGAGCCTCAGCAGAATCTCCGATAGTTCGCTGCGCGGGGCGACCAGCGGCCAGATCCTGCCGCCGCTCCACCGTACGACCTCCTCCTGGGCAGGAAGGTCGAACGGGTCCGCAAATGCGACCGTGAGCCTGCCGTTAGTCCTGCAAAGGGGGAGCGCCTTGACCCTGTTCCACGCTTCGTACGGCATTCCGCACAGCAGGTCGTTTGGCGGAGTGAACCCGAGCGGCAGGGATATCGGCTGGATGCCGAGATACTCTGCGGCGGCTATGGCGAAATCAACCGGGTCGGCGATCTTGCGCAGCTCCTCCACACCCCCACGCTTGAGTCGGAGACGCGGCTTCAGCTTAAGATGTCTTTCTTCATGCGGCATATCAACTCGCTATAGCAGTTCCGGTGCCATGTTGATTGGGCATCTTGGCACTTGACGTGCAGAGAGTGTCCATATGAGCGAAGACAGCACGACATATTCCCCTGCGAAGGAGGATGCCCCGGTAAAGTTCGACGCACGGCTTGCCGAGGGTGTGGCGTATTTCGAGCAGATGCTTGAAATCATGCCGGATGACCGCACCACGCTTGAGTTCCTTGTTGTCGCCTACGACATGCTCGGTCAGCACGAAAAAGGCCAGAAGTCGCTCGTAAGCCTTGCTGAACTGTTAGTTAAGGAGCATGACATCGAGGCGCTTCGCGGGCTTCTTCCTCGTTTGGAGGCAAGCGACTACAGCCCTGCGAAGGCGCTGTTCCTGAAAGTCTCCACACTTACGGCACCTGCGCCCGATCTTACTCCAGAACGGCCAAAAGAACTGACCGAAAGCGAGAAAACGGCACTTGCCGCGCAGGAGGCGATCAAGTCCGAAAGGGTGCTCCTGAATGTGCTCAGGGATGCCGGCATCATCTCCGCCGCCGATTGCGAACTGTTCTCCGGGCACCTCGTCGCCCCGAATGCGGGGGGGCGGCTTTTTCTCATTTCCGCACTTCACATTCTTAAAAATGAGAATGAAACGCTGTACGAGAAGTGCGTGGAGCACTTGGCCGACCGCTTCGGAACGCCGCCGATTCCGCTGGCGGCGTTCGAGCCGCCCGCCCAGTATTTCAAGGGGTATTCCGCGACCATGCTGCGGCTTCGCGGCGCGGTACCGTTCGCCAGGCTGGGCTCTATAACGCTCGTTGCGATGCTGAACCCGGCGGACGCCGAGCTCAAGGCGGCGCTGGAGGCGGTGGGGCCATGCCGCCTGTATCTGGCCGATCCCGCTGCGGTCGAGGCCGCGCTGGATCGTGCGTTCGGTTCGTCATCCGGTGGAGGAAGCGCATGACGGGGCGCAGGGGGAAGTCTGGCGTAACGCTGGTGGAGGTGATGCTGGCCGGGGCGATCATGACGCTTCTGGCGCTGGCGCTCTTCAACGGCATAGCCATCGCTTCCCGAATCGCCCATGAGAACGCCGAGACGCTATCGGCGGAGGCGGTCGTGTGGGACGCCGTGTGGAAGCGTTTCAACGAGGACTACATCACGTCCATCAGGAATGCCGCGACAGGCGAATGGGTGGAGGAGACGCTCTCCGGAACCAAGACGAACGCCGTTCCGGCCCTGGCCGGCTACGATACGCCGCCGAAGCTTCGGCTTCGCGTGAGCGCGCTCACGGAGACGCTCTGCGCGATTGAAGGCGATCTCGAATGGGGTGCCGCCGCCAAACGGCGCAGGCTGTCGGACGTATGCCCGGTGTTCGTCTACCGCGGGGAGCTTGGAAGGGTGGTGAGCTGGTGATGGCGCGTGTCGGCAGACGGAGCGGATTCACGCTCGTGGAGATGATGACGGCCACGTTCATCACGGCGCTCGTGATGGGCGGGCTCGGCACGTTCTTTCTCGGCGCGCACCGCCTCGTGAAGGGGGCGTACGCTGAGGCGGAGCTGTCGGTTCAGCTTAGGATGCTGCGCGAGAAGCTGCTCTTCCACGTGGCGCCGCCGCATGACGGAAAGGTCTGGGGAGGCCTGCTTTCGGGCGGTAGCATTGCCAACGCTCCGGTCGTCGAGAACTCCTTCAAGATAAGGATGGCCTCCAACGGCATCCAGCTTGCGGACGGTGCCCCGTGCGACCAGACGATCGAGCTGGTCGCACACACAGGCTCCGCTTCGGACGGTTCGGTGGCGCGCTGGTTCGTGAACGATGGCGACAGGGTGGACGACCAGTGGAGCAGGCCGTATCTCCGCCCCGTCCCCGGCTACCTTCCTGCCGCATGGCTCGCCGACTCCAAGTTGACGTCGCAGAACATCTTCTTCATCACACTGGACACCACGATGAACGGCTACCATCGCCGCGAACGGATTGCTGTGCCTGTGTTCGGGAAGGTGCAGGCCATAGGGGAGGGAGGCGTGTTCCATGGCCTGTAGATGCGACAGACAGGCGCTCGCCATGCGCCGGGGCTTCGTGCTTATAGTCGCGCTAACGATGGCGCTCGCCGTGGCGCTTGTCGTGTCGGCCGTGGCCGGATACGTGAGCCATGCCGCCAGGCAAACGCGCATATTCCTCGCCAAGGACCGCTGCCGGTTCGCGGCGCAGAGCGCCATAGAGCAGGCGAAGGTGGAGATTCAGGCCGGCTTCAGCGCGTATGTGGGTATGTCCGGCACGGGCGTGAGGATCGATCCGCGCCAGGCGGAGATATACAACTGGTTCGACGCAGTGTCGGCGGATCGCCGCACGATCGGAGTGTCCGACGCGAAACATTCCCCCGTCACCCTGCATGACCCCACAAATCTCATCAATGGCTGCGTAGTGCGTATTGCCATCGGCCTCGCCGTCGTGCACGACGTGAACACTCCGGTTGCGGAGGTCCCCGTGGTGGCCACCGGCATCTTCACGTACCCGGACGGACTTGAGGTGTGCGCCACGGTGCAGGAGCGCATCTGCTTCGCCACGGGGCAGAGCCAGGTGTTCAACTACGCGTATTTCGTGAACAACTACGGCTGGATGGACGGCAGCACCATCACGATAAACGGCGACATGCGCGCCAACGGCGACGTTAGCCTTACGGCCAGCACCATCAACGGGCGTATCTACGCGGCGGCGAACTCCGAGGTGGGCGCCACAGGAAGGATAACCCTCAGGACGAGTCCGAAGATCAAGAACGTCTCTGGCTACCGCACGGCGGCTGGGCCGCAGTCCCGCCCAGACATCGAGGACTACAACGTGCCGGGCGCATACGATGCGCCCGCGAACTCCACGACAATCACGGCGGGGCTGAAGGGCACGCACGGCAGCTCCATCGTCAACGCCGAGCCGATACCGATGCCGTTCGTATCAGATCTCGACGACTACGTGGAGTTCGCGCGGGAGAAGGACGGTACCCTGTCGTATCCAGGATATTCCTACACGGATGGCGCCGGAAAGGTTCGCACGGTGGCCGGCGGAAGCGTGGACGCGCACTATGCCGGCGCGGGCCCCTCCGGAAACCCCGAGCTTGCCGACAACGGCGCGCTTGTGCTGATCGGCACGCCGTCGAACCCGATACGGATCAATGGCCCGGTCGTCGTTGACAACGATGTGATAATCAAAGGCTACGTCTCCGGCCAGGGCACCATATACTGCGGAAGGAACATCCACATAATCGGCGACATCAAATACGTCAACGCGCCGTCGTGGGGCCATCCGGACTCCGATGACGCCGCCGTCGAGAGTCGCAATGCCTCTAAGGATCTTCTCGGGCTGATCGCCAAGGGGAACATCGTCGTGGGCGACAACACCAGCTCCTCGTGGCTTTCGTCCGTCCAGAAGTACATAAACGGCGGCAGCTCAAGCGTTGTCGAGAAGTATGCGTGCGACGCGAGCGACGCCGACATCGGATACCCGGCCATGTTTCAGGGCAGCTACACTGCGCAGGAGTACGTTGCCGGCCACGGAGTGGACGGCTCAGGCTACTTCCCGAAGGTCGTCACGGCCACGGAAACCTACACAGCCATGGAACCCGTCTACAACTGGCGAGGCCAGCTCACCGGGTACAGGGAGGTGGAGAAGGAGCGCACGAAGCTCAACGAGGACGGCACTGCCGCGCTCTCCAACATGACCGGGCGGCGGTACTACCAGACCGTGTGCGACGACAGCATCATCTCGTCGCTCAAGGACTCAAGCGGCATCGGGCAGATCGACGCCGTGCTTTACAACAACCACGGCATCTTCGGCACGCCCGGGAAGTCGGGCGTGAGGTTCAACCTGAACGGGTCGATCGTCTGCCGCGACGAGGCGCTGATCTTCTCCGGCAACGGCATAAACTTCAACTGGGATATGCGGCTAATGCCGCGCGTGGGCAACGCAACGGTGGAGCGGCTGGGGCTTCC
The DNA here is from genome assembly GCA_946631345.1 of uncultured Verrucomicrobiota bacterium. Taxonomy (GTDB): domain Bacteria; phylum Verrucomicrobiota; class Kiritimatiellia; order RFP12; family UBA1067; genus UBA1731. The sequence goes on along the minus strand of CAMPAA010000006.1, from coordinate 17,284 downwards.
AGTCGGGCCGCAGAAGCCGTACACGGTTTCGTGGCAGGAGGTGCCGGAGAGCATGAATCCGGCCTTCGTGGCGATGGCGGGGGCGGGTGATGATTGACGCAGAAGTCGATGCAGAGCGCGCGGCGAACTCGCGTGCGGCCGAGTTTGCCGCGCGGCGGATGCTCAGGCGTGCGGCGAACCTTTCGGCGGACGGCCCAACTCACGTGCGAAGGGGAGGCACGCTCGCCGCGCTTCCATCCGCTCCGGCGGCGCAGGAGGCCGGGGGCGCGGTGGCATCAGTCGCGGTGCCGCGTGAACGGCAGCCTGAGGGAGCGGCCGGCGGGGGCGAAGGTCTTGGGGGCGCAACGGAGTTTCTGATTGCGGCGGCGCTGGTGGCGGTGCTGTTCGTGGCATGGATTGCGGAGCGGCGGTCTGCGCGCAAGGTCGTGGAGGATGGATATGGCTGAAGAGAGACTTGAAGACGGAGTGGGCGGCAGGTTTTCGCGCGTGCGCCATTCGATCCGTGCGCAGTATTCGCTGGCTACGGCGCTGTTCCTGCTGCTGGTGCTCGGCCTGTTCTATGCGGGCGGTCGCATAGTCCTCGTGCACCTCGTGCGCGAGGCCGAGCAGCAGGTGAGGGAGATCGGGATGGACATATCGCGCCTCGCATACCGCAACGCCGACCGCGTGAAGCGCCGCAATCTTGCCGCCGCCTCATCGGTGATCGCGGCGTTGGCGAGAAACGAAGCGCCCGAGGCGATACTCTCCTCCAGTGAGTGCTCAGGCCTTTCGGTCGTGGCCGTCTACCATCCTGACGGCACCTTCGCGTCAGGCGCGGCGGAGAGCCGCACCCACGGAATCGTGAGGCTGCGCGCGGCGGATCTCGCGCCCTACGCCAGCCGGATCGCGGCATGGGTAACGGCATCCGCCAAGGGCGGTGGCTCTGCATCCTCGGCGGTGGGCATCCTGCGCGTGAAGGGCGGATCCCACTACGTCTCGCTCGTCGGCACGGGCGGCGAAAGTCCGCAGTACGTGGTTGTGGGTTCCGCCTTCAACGCGGACGCGTTCGCCGCCCAGGTGAACGAGAGCTTCGGCGGCGTGGACATCAAGATGACCAACCGCCGCGTGGACGTTACCCTTTCCGTGCGCGAGCTGCCCAAAGGCACCACGTCTTCCTCCTCCGGCCGCTTCAGTTTCGAGCCGATGCTCTCGGAGGCGCTCAACTTCTACTCCGGCGGCTTCTGGGATTTCGGCGGCAATCCGTTCGAGGCCGTGTTCGCCATCCGCGACATCGCAGGCAACGCCATCACGATGATCGCAGTGTCTCTGCCTAAGACGTTCTCCGACGTTACCCGCGCGGCGCTCGGTCGGCTTACCTTCTTCATCTCGATGGTCGGCATAGTGCTGATACTTCCCGTCTTCTGGTTCCAGGGGCGTGTGCTGCTCAACCCGCTTTCCCGCATGACGGATAGCATCCGCCGCCTTGGCGAACTCCATCGCGACATCGACTGCCCGCGCCTTGAATGGAAGGGCGACGACGAGTTCGCCCACCTCGCGGCGTCGGTGAACAAGATGCTTGAGACGATATCCGCCCGAACCGTCGCGCTCGCGCAGCTTGAGGCGCGCCAGCGAGCGTTGATCGAAGGCGTGCCGGACGCCCTTGCGGTGTTCGACCGCCGGGGTTCGCTCGTTTCTATCACAAAGCAGCCGGAAGGCGTGGCGGCCATTCCCGGGTTCAGCGTTGGCGAGGGCGTGGCCCGTCCGGTGTACGGCGACGACGGCGTCGCTCGGTTCGGAGCCGCGCTCGTCAGCTCGTTCGAGAGCGGGCGCGGAAGCGCGAGGCTGGCTACGGTCGGAGGTCGGCACTTCGAGGCGCGCTTTTCGCGGATGGACGAGCACTTCTGCCTTGCCGTCGTGCGGGATGTCACGCGCGAATACGCCGAGCACGTGAAGCGCATCGCAGCGGAGGAGCGCGCGCACGACTCATCGAAGCGCGAATCGCTCACGCTCTTCGCGGCTGGCATAGCGCACGACGTGAACAACGTGCTCTCCGTCGTCCTTTCCACCGCGGAGGCCGCCTTCGCCGGTTCCGATAACGCCGCCGCAAAGACGGAGATGGCCGTAATACGCGACGCGGTGAAGCGCGGTTCCGCCATGACGCGCGAGCTGATGGCCTACGCCGGAGAGTCCAGCATCCGCCTCGTGCGCACCAACAGCAACATGATCGTCGAGGACATGCGAATGCTCATCGAGCACATGACCGGCGACAACGTGTCGGTATCCTATAGTCTCGCAAAGGGCCTTCCGGACGTGGATGTCGACCTGAACCAGTTCTGGAAGGTGATATTCAACATCGTCAAGAATGCGAACGAGGCCTTTGCGGGCCAGCCCGGAAAGATCGTCCTCTCAACAGCGCCGCTTGAGATGACCGACGCGAAGTCGGCGGAGTTCGTCTCGGAGCACCAGCTCCAGCAGGAGCGCGGCGTGCTTTTCTCGGTGTTCAACGACGGGCCTAGCATCCCGCCATCCGTCCTGCCGCGTCTCTTCGACCCTTACGTATCCACCAAGTCCTTCGGGCGCGGCCTCGGCCTCGCGACGGTGCGCACGATCGTAGAAGCGCACGGCGGCGCGCTCTGCGTGAAGAGCCGTCCGGAGCAGGGCACCACGTTTCAGATATACCTGCCGCCGTCCCGCCTGCCGAAGGTCGCCGTCAAGGCCAAGCGTTTCGCCGCCACGCCGGAGGGCACGAGACTTCCCACGGAGGTCATGGTCGTGGACAACGACGAGGCGATACTGAAGACCTGCTCCATCCTTCTTAAGACCCTGAAGATCGTGCCGCACGTGGCTCACGACCGACGCGAGTCCCTGGCGATCCTTCGCCGCAACTCCGAGCGCATAGGCGTTGCGCTGCTCGACGCAAACCTTGGCGGCATCGACACCCTGCGCCTCCTTGACGCCTTCCGCCTCGCATCCCCGAAGACCCGCGTCATCGTTTCTTCGGGTTCGAGCGAGGAAACGATAGCCAAGCTATTCATGCACCATCCCTACGACGGCTTCCTCGGCAAGCCATATTCGCTTGCGGAGCTGAAGTCCGCGCTGACACTTGCCGTCTAGGGCTTGAATCCGGGTGGCATTTGCGCTTGAGCGGGTTTTATGGTATCATACGCGCCGTTTTTAGGAGGAGTGGCTGAGTGGCTGAAGGCAGCGGTTTGCTAAATCGTCGTACGGTCTAATCTCCGTACCGGGGGTTCAAATCCCCCCTCCTCCGCCAATGCATGGGTGCGCGCCAAGTGCGCGCGCTTTTGCTTTCCGGGCGTTCCTTCCCGCCGTCAGTGTGGTATAATTCGCGCCATGAAGATAGATGTGATCACGGTGTTTCCCGAGATGTTCCGCGGCTTTTTCGGCGAGAGCATCCTGAAGCGCGCCGCCGCGATGGGCGCTGCGGAGATACGCACCGTCGATCTGCGCGACTTCGCCACCGACCGTCGCCGTACCGTTGACGACAAGCCATATTCCGGCGGCCCCGGGATGCTCATGAAGCCCGAGGTATGGTTTCAGGCGGTTGAGGCGTGCATGGGCGACGGTTCGCGGCCGGCGCGCGTGGTGCTCACTACGCCAGCCGGGAGGCCCTACACGCAGCGCATCGCCGAGGAGCTTTCCGGGGCTGAGCATCTTGTGATCCTCTGCGGCCACTACGAGGGGATTGACGAACGCGTGAGCACGCTCGTGACAGATGAGATATCTATGGGAGACTTCGTGCTGACGGGCGGTGAGATCCCGGCGGCGGCGGTCGTCGATTCCGTGGTGCGGCTGCTGCCTGGCGTGCTGGGCGGAGGCTCCGAGGCGACGGCGCGGGAGAGCTTCGGGGCCGGTGGGCTGCTTGAGGCTCCACAGTATACGCGCCCGCCGGAGTATCGCGGGCTGAAGGTGCCTCCGCTGCTGCTCAACGGCGACCATGCGAAGACCGACGGCTGGCGCAGACGGCAGGCGTTCGACCTGACGAGCCGCAACCGTCCGGACCTCATAGCGATGGGCGGCACTTATGCGGTGGGAGGATTTGAAGAAAGGGAGGAACGGCAATGAGGCGGAGATACGTGTGGATATACACGGCATATGCGGTGGCGGCCGTGGCCGTGGGGCTGTGCTTTTTCGTGAACCGGTGGCTTGCCGGCCGGCGGGCGGCGTACGTGCCGGAGGATCTCACGGCGGAATATGCCGCCTGGGGCATCGATGCGGCGGGGATGAAGGAATTCGTGCCGCTGCCTGCTCATCTGCCGTACCGCATGGATGCGGCGGAGCTGGGCAGGGACATGTTCCAGTACAGGAAAATCGGCCCCGGCACCCGCGCATGCGGCGTGTGCCATCTGCTCAGCGAGGGCGGGAGCGACGGACGCCTGCACGGGGGCGTGTTCACTCGCCCCGCTAAGAACGCGGTGTTCGGCAAGTTCTATCTGCACGACGGATCGGTATCCAACTTCCCTGCGCTCGTACAGCGCATGATCGAGGACGAGCGGTTCATCGGCGCCGGCTCCCTCTCTAACGCCGTGGCGCTTGCCGGCCGTGACGGGCGCATCAGGAAGCGGTTCGAGGCGTGCTACGGGGCGGGAGGTTTCGCCGGCACCAACCTCGTGGACGCGATCGTGCAGTATTCACGCACGCTCATGACGGCGAACGGCCCGTTCGACCGCTTCTGTAGCGGCAGGGACGCGCTCTCACAGGAGAGGCAGCAGGGGTTCGAGCATTTCAGGGAGCGCCGCTGCGCGCGCTGCCATTCGGGGCCATCGCTCGGCACGCGCGTGCTCACCGGGGAGGGGGTGCGCGTGCCGTCGCTGCGCGGTCTGTCGAAGCGCCGCACATTCCAGGCCAACGGAAGGCTATACACCGACCTCGCCGCCGCCGTCGCCATGATGCCGAACAGCGATTTCGACGAGGACGAAAAGGGCCGCCTTTCCCTGTTGGCGTTTTTGCGCTGTTTGTGATAAACTCCGCACCGTTTTTTTGATCGGAAAGGAGGCAAGGACATGATGACCATCTACAAATGGGAGAACGGCGGGCTCAAGGAGACGCCCGAGTTCTCGGCGTCGTGCTGGATCAACCTTGCCGAGCCCACGACGGCGGAGCTTGAGCAGGTGCTCACGTTCTCTAAGGTGCCGCGCGACTTCCTCACGGACCCGCTCGACCGCGAGGAGCGTCCGCGCTTCGAGAACGAGGACGGAGTGTCGCTCGTGATCGTGCACGTGCCGTATCCGGTGCGCGGTGACGAGGATGACGAGACGGTGCTTCCGTACGAGACGATCCCTCTGGGCGTGGTGCTCTTCGGGAAGGCGGTCATAACGATATGTTCGCAGCCTACGCCGGTTACGGCGGCGTTCCTGGACCAGATACGCCGGATATGCCCGCCGAGCGACAGCAACCGGTTCCTGTTCCGTCTGCTGTGGCATGCCGCTGTGCTGTTCCTGCGATACCTGCGCGACATGCACACCAAGACGGAGAGCCTTGAAGACGACCTCCATGAGTCAATCTCCAACGAGGCTCTGCTGAAGCTGCTCACCTACCAGAAGGCGCTTGTCTACTTCTCGACGTCGCTGAAGGCGGACAACATCCTGATCAACCGCCTGGATCACGCCCGCCAGCTCAACATGACCGAGGACGACCATGACATGCTGGAGGACGCGGAGGTCGAGTACCAGCAGGCGCTTGAGACCGCCACGATCCACGCGGCGGTCCTGAACGGCACGATGGATACGTTCGCCTCGGTCATCAACAACAACCTGAACAGGGTGATGAAGTGGCTGGCTGTGGCGACGATCTTCCTCGCGGTGCCGACGGTGGTCACCTCTGCGTTCGGCATGAACGTGAACCTTCCTTTCGTGCATGATCCGCAGCAGGGGGCGGAGTGGGTGTTCTGGGCGCTTTCAGGGATGTGCGGCGTGATACTCGTGGCGATCTCCGGGCTGCTCATATACCTCAAGAAGCGGCGCGTGTTTTAGTTTACCCAAAATGACCTTATTGCTATGCAGCTGATAACAGACCAGATACAGAAATCGATGGCCGGATCCTCGTGGATCCGCAAGATGTTCGAAAAGGGCCTTGAGCTCAAGTCAAAGTACGGCGCTGACGCCGTATGCGACTTCTCACTCGGCAATCCCGACGTTCCGCCGCCGGCGGCGGCGAAGGGCGCGCTTGAGGAGATCGCGGCCGATGCGGTCAAGCCGCTCGGCCTCGGCTACTGCCCCAACGCCGGCATCCCAGCGGTGCGCGAGGCGATGGCGGCGTACATCAACCGCCAGCAGGGCCTTGACGGCGCATCCGCCAGCTGCGGGGCCGGTCATGTGGTGATGACCGTGGGGGCGGCGGGTGCGCTAGTGGCGTTCTTCCGCGCTGTCATCGAGCCTGGAGACGAGGTTGTGTGCCCCGCGCCGTACTTTGTGGAGTACGCGAGCTACTGCGGCCACTTTGGCGGCGTGCTGAAGACCGTACCCTCGAAAAGCGACGACTTCTCGCCCGACATCGACGGCATAGCGGCGGCGATCACGCCGAAGACCCGCGCAATCCTCGTGAACTCCCCCAACAACCCGACGGGGGCGATATATTCGGCCGAGACGATGCGTCGCCTGGCCGGCCTGGTCGATTCCGTGAACGCCGGGCGCGGCGAGGCCGCCCGCCCGCTATACCTGCTTTCCGACGAGCCGTACCGCGCGTTCGCCTACGACGGCGCGGCGGTGGCCCAGGTGCTGCCGCTCACGAAGTGGAGCATAGTGCTCGGCTCGTTCTCCAAGACTCTCTCCCTCGCAGGCGAGCGCGTGGGCTATCTGGCCCTCAACCCGGCCATGCCTGACGTCGCAACGCTCGCAGCCGCCGTTACGCTCACAAACCGCACGCTCGGTTACGTGAACGCGCCGGTCATCGGGCAGCGGCTCGCCGCACGCCTGCTGGACGCCACGGTTGATCTTGGCGTGTACGATCGCCGCCGGAAGCTGATGGCGGAGGTGCTTTCCGCCGCCGGGGTGGAGTTCGCAATGCCGAAGGGCGCGTTCTACTTCTTCCCGAAAGCGCCAGGCGGCGATGACATAGCGTTCACCGATGCGCTGCTGGAGGAGCGGATACTTGTGGTGCCAGGGCGAGGCTTCGGCGGCCCGGGCCATGTGCGTCTCTCGTGTTCGGTTGACGAGCGGATCATCGCCCGCGCCGCAGAGGGATTCAAGAGGGCCGTATCTAGGATGTAGCGGTGGCGGGCGGCAACGTCAGGGTGGGGTTGGCCGTTTCAGGCGGCGCGGATTCCACGGCACTGATGGTGCTGATGGCGGAGCTGCGCGCTACACACGGGTTCGACGCAGTCGTGCTGCATGTCGATCACGGCCTTCGCCGCGACTCTGCGGCAGACGCCGCCTTCGTGAAGCGTCTCGCCGCCAGCCTGGGCCTGCCGTACCACGCGCTCCGCACAAAGGTCGTACGGCGGCGCGGCGAATCCATTGAGATGGCGGCCAGGCGCGTGCGGCTCGGTTTCTTCGCGCAGTGCATGAAGCGTCTCCGCCTCGACTGCATAGCGACTGGCCACCAGATGGAGGATGTGGCCGAGACGTTTCTCATGCGCCTTGCGCGCGCCTCCGGAGCGGATGGCCTGGCGGGACTCAAACCGGTCAGCTTCGTGGACGGAATCGTTTTCATCCGACCGCTTCTGAACGTGCACGGCGGCGCATTGCGCGACTTCCTGCGTTCGCGCGGCATATCGTGGCGCGAGGACTCGACCAACGCCGACACCTCCATTCCGCGCAACAGGGTGCGCCATGTGGTGCTGCCGTTCCTTGTGCGCGAGCTGGATCCGAACATCGTTGAGCACATCTGCCGAAGCGCATGCTACCTGCGCGAAGGCTTGAGGCCATGCAGCAACCGCCCCGTCGCGCCTTCCGTCAAGAACCACGTGCAGCGTGGCGGCAATGAAGCGTCCGCCCCATGCTTCGCGCTGGAGGTTTCGCGTGGCGTCGGCTACGAGAAGGAGCCGCAGGCGATAGGAAGGCTGCCGGCCCGCGCATGGATGGACGCCGACGCACTGCGGGGACGTACGCTTGCGGTTCGCAAGTGGCGGGCCGGGGACTGGATGAGGCCGTGCGGCTTCTCGCACCGGCGCAAGCTTCAGGATATCTTCGTAACGGCGAAGACGCCGCCCGACATGCGGCATGGGCTGCCCCTCGTGGCCGATGCTGAGACGGACGAGGTGCTGTGGATCCCGGGCTACCGCGTGTCGGAGAGCGTGAAGGTGGCGTCGCCCGATGCGCCTTCGGTTGTGTTCCGGTTGTATGAGGATGACTTGCGGCAAAAGGAAATGGAGCAGAAAAGATGAAGAAACATGTTAAGGCAGTCGTGTGTGACTTCGACGGGACGTTCTCCACGCTCCGCTGCGGGTGGGAGGCGGTGATGAAAAGGATGATGCTTCGGTATCTTCCGGACGAGGCATGGATCGACGCCTTCATCGGCGAGACCACAGGCGTGCAGACGATTCTCCAAATGAAGGGGTTTCTGGAGGAGGTGAAGCGCAGAGGCCTTGCCGCGCCGTCGGACGATCCGTGGTTCTACAAGGACGAGTACAACGGAATGCTGATGGAGTCCGTGGCCGGGAAGCGCGATGACGTCGCCGCCGGCAGAACGCCGCCGTCCGCGTACCATGTGCCTGGCGCGCTTCTGCTCCTGCAGGTGCTTCGCACCCATGACGTGAAGGTGTACTTCGCCAGCGGCACCGATCAGGCCGACGTGCGCGCCGAGGCTGCCGCTCTCGGCCTTGCCGGATTTGCCGATGGCATAGAGGGCGCGCTTCCGAAAAGCGAATCCTGCGCGAAGGAGGCGGCGCTCAGGCGGCTCGTGGAGCTTTCCGGCGTGGCGGCGGACGAGATGGCCGTCATCGGCGACGGCAAGGTGGAGATCGCGCTTGGGCGGGCGCTTGGCGCGCGCACCGTAGGTGTGGCGTCGAATGAGATGGACTTCTCCGTCATGAACGGCGAGAAGAAGACAAGGTTAGAAAAGGCCGGAGCGGACATGATAGTCGGGGACTTCCGCGACCTGCGCCCCATCCTCGACTTCCTCGGGCTCGGCGCGAACCCGTCGCTCGCGTTCGACGGGATAAAGACGTACGACGCCCACGACAGGACCAATCTCGTTACGATTGAATCGATGTTCCGCCCAGGCGTGGATCCGGTGCCGGCGTGGACGGACGACGGCTTCGAAGAGCTGGTGGAGCGCGTGGCGGCGGCGAGGATGAACGGCCGCCCGGTCGTGTTCTCAATGGGGGCGCATGTCATAAAGAACAACATGTCGCTCTATCTAATCGACCTCATGGAGAAGGGCGTGATCACGCACCTCGCCGGGAACGGCGCATGCTCAATACACGACTTCGAGCTGGCATATCTCGGCGGTACGTCGGAGAACGTGCCCACCGCGATCGAGGATGGCTCGTTCGGCATGTGGGAGCAGACAGGGCGCTGGATGAACGAGGCCATCCAGCAGGGAGTGGAGGCCGGCTTCGGATACGGTGAATCCCTCGCCCGCTACATCGACGCGCACAAGGACCTCTTCCCTTACCGCGAGCAGTGCGTGGTGTACAAGGCATGGAAGTGCGGCGTGCCTGCCACGTACCACATCGCCCTCGGCACCGACATCATCCACCAGCACCCGACCGTGGACTTTGGTGCGATAGGCACGGCGAGCGGACGCGACTTCCATGCGATGTGCCATGCGATCGCCCAGCTCGACGGCGGCGCGTTCCTCAACTTCGGCTCCGGCGTGATAGGCCCGGAGGTGTTCCTAAAGGCCCTTTCAATATCGCGCAACCTCGGCTACCGGACTTTCAGGATCACGACGGCCAACTTCGACCTCAAGCCGCTTGGCGACTACCGGTGCAAGATCGGCTACGAAGACCCGAACTACTACTACAGGCCGCGCAAGAACATCGTCAACCGCCCTGTATCATGCGGCGGAAAGGGATGGCACTTCGTGGGCGACCACAAGGCTACGATCGCGAACCTCTGGCTCGGACTGAAGAAGAAAGGACTGGTGTGACATGAAATGCGACATGGATAGGCTCGGCAAGGGCCGGATAGCCGTTATCGGCGACTTCTGCCTCGACGTGTACTGGCATGCGGACATGACGAAGAGCGAGCTGTCGCGCGAGACCCCGCACTTCCCGCTGCCGGTAGTCAAGGAGCGCCTCAGCCCCGGCGGAGCAGGGAACGTCGTCGCCAACCTGCTGGCGCTTGCCCCGAAGAAGGTCTATGCGGTGGGGGTGTTCGGCGACGACTGGAGGGGCCTGGCCCTGAAAGACCTGCTGAAGAAGTCCGGCGCGGACGTCTCGAGCGTGGTCACCGACCGTGCGCGCGTGACGAACACGTACATAAAGCCGCTCCGCAAAGGCTACGCCGACAACGTGGTGTACGAGGATCCACGCCTCGACTTCACGAACTACTGCGCGCTATCCGCCGCCACCGAACGGCGTATCCTTGCGCATCTCGACAGGGTCGCGGCGAAGGTTGACGTGCTGTGCGTGTGCGACCAGATGCCGTTCGGCTGCATCACTCCGGCCGTGCGCGAAAGAGTGGCCGCGCTCGGCAAGGCCGGATTGTCCGTCATCGTGGACAGCCGCGACCGCATCGGGCTGTACACCGACGTGACCGTGAAGCCAAACGAGATCGAGGCTTCGCGCGTGTTCAAGGGCAGGATCGCGCCGACTGCGTTCGAGAGGCTCGCCGTCGAACTTGAGCGGCGCACGCACCGTCCGGCGATAGTCACGGCGGGCGAGCGCGGATGCTACGTGTCGCAGGGAGGCGCGGTGGAGCATGTGCCAGCCGTGGAGGTCTCCGGCGAGATCGACTTCTGCGGAGCAGGCGACACGTTCCTCTCCGCCGTTGCCTGCGCGACCGCCGCCGGATTCCCGCTTGTCGAAGCGGCATCCATCGCCTGCGCGGCGTCGTCGGTGACGATAAAGAAGCTAAGGACCACCGGCACGGCCTCGCGTGCGGAGATTGCCCGCGCCCTGGGCATGCGGTAGGGATGCGTCGACATGTAGCCCCTGCGCCGGATTTGTGTGTTGGCGGCGCGTTTCAAAGCACTAACCACGCAACGCGGACTTCAAAATCGGTTTTGGTGATTTTTTGTTGCATTCGAAGCCGGGATATGGTACCATACGCGCTTCTTTTTTACAAAGAAAAGGACAGGAAAAAGAAATGGTCAAGATCAGAATGCGCCGCACAGGATGCAAGAACCACGCGGCCTACCGTATCGTGGCGGCTGACGAGCGTTCGCCGCGCGACGGCAAGTTCCTTGAGATTCTCGGTTGGTACGACACCGCCCTCAAGGATAACAACTTCAAGCTCGACATTGAGCGCGTCGACCACTGGCTCAGCAAGGGCGCAAAGCCTTCCGAGACCGTCGCCTCGCTGATCCGCCGCGCGAAGAACCCCGCCCTCAAGCCGCATCACGCGGTCAAGGCGAAGGCTCCGGCTAAGAAGGAAGAGGCTCCAGCAGCCTAACCTGAAGAAAGAAGGTCTGAAATGGGTATCAAGATTCTGGACAAGATCAACGCCGAACAGACGGCGAAGCTCGCGGATAAGAACTTCCCCGAGTTCAAAGCGGGCGACATCGTTCGCGTCTCCATACGGGTGAGGGAAGGCGACAAGACTCGTCTGCAGGATTTCGAGGGCAAGGTGTTGGCCGTGGACAACGGGCGCAAGAACGCCTCCGGCAACTTCACGGTCTCGCGCGACAGCTACGGCGTGCGCGTGGAGAAGCTCTTTCCGTTCAACAGCCCGGCGATTGAGAAGATCCGCGTTGTGAAGAACACGGCTTCCTGGCGTGCCAAGCTCTACACGGAGCGCACGTTCTGTTCGCATAAGGCGGTTCGCAAGCTCGTGAAGAAGTAAGATCGGGCGTCAGGTACGCACAAATGGCGGACGCCCGGTTTGATGGCCGGACGTCCGTTTGCTTGAAATGAAGACGCGCACATTCATAGACCAGGTTGACGTGATCGTCCGCTCCGGGAAGGGCGGCGATGGCGCGGCCACGTTCCGGCGCGAGGCTCTCGTCCAGTTCGGCGGGCCGGACGGCGGTGACGGCGGGCGCGGCGGCGATGTGGTGCTGCGCGCCAGCACGCACGTCGATTCGTTCATTTCTCTGTACTTCGACCCGCACCTCTTCGCCGAGGATGGTGTGGCGGGGTCGGGACGCAAGTGTTTCGGGCGGCGCGGAAAGGATCTTGTCGTGGATGTGCCGCCCGGCACCATAGTGACCGATCCAGACACCGGCCTGCTGGTGGCGGACATCGTGGAGCCCGGACAGAGGGTCGTCGTAGCCAAGGGAGGAGCCGGTGGCTTCGGGAACGTGCATTTCAAGAGCGCCGTCAACCAAGCCCCCACCGAGCATACGCCCGGTGGCCCCGCCGAGGAGCGCCGCCTCCACCTTGAGCTGAAGACGATCGCGGATGCAGGGCTGCTCGGCTTTCCGAACGCGGGCAAGAGCTCGCTCCTGGCGGCGGTGTCGGCGGCTACGCCGAAGATAGCGTCCTACCCCTTCACCACGCTGAATCCGATCGTCGGAACGATGGTCTATCCTGACTTCGCTAAGATACGTGTGGCGGACGTGCCTGGCATAATCGAGGGCGCGTCGCGTGGGGTTGGGCTTGGGATGGCCTTCCTGAAGCATTTGGAGCGCAGCCGCGTGCTGGTGTACGTGATCGACATGGCCGGCACCGACGCCCGCGCGCCGTGGGACGACTACCGCACGCTGTCGCACGAGATTGCCGCGTACAACATGGAGCTGCCGGAGCGTCTCGCGCTGGTCGTTGCGAACAAGATGGACAAGGCGGTGGCGCGGCGGAACCTGCGCAGGTTTGTGCGCGAGACGGGCGTCACCCCTATCGCGCTCTGCTGCGAGGCGGGGCAGAAGGAGCTGCGCGACTACGCCGATCTGCGGGACTGGGATGGTCCGATCGGCATGGACGCGTTCCGTGATGCGTTGCGCGCGGCGGTGAAGCCGAAGGCACCGCATGAGGACAAGCCGCCGCTTGGGCAGATGCCGGATACGACAGGTGCGGAGATTCCGGCGGAGGCAATGCGCTTCGCCACGTTCCTCGCGCTCGACCCGCCGAAGAAGAAGTCCCATCCCTCGCGCGGCAACATCCATTGACCAGCGGAGCCTGCGCGCGACAGGCCGTGCGCGCATGTTTATTTTATGGTATAATCATTTCATTTTGTGGAGCATAATAAGATGAGCGAGATAAGTTTTGAGCCGCCGCGCGGGATGAGGGACTTCTATCCCGAGGACATGGCGTGGCGCAACAGGGTGTTCGACGCGTTCCGCGCGGCGGGTGAGGCGGCGGGGTTCGTGCCGTACGACGCGTGCGTGGTGGAGAGCTACGAGCTGCTGGCGCGCAAGGCCGGCGAAGAGGTGGGCGAGCAGATCTACCATTTCAACGACAAGAGCGACAGGCACCTCGCGCTCCGCGCCGAGATGACGCCCACGCTCGCCCGCATGGTCGCGGCGCGCCAGCACGAGATGCGCTTCCCCATCAAGTGGAACACCATCGCCCAGTGCTTCCGCTACGAGCGTTCCACCAAGGGGCGCAAGCGCGAGCACTACCAGTGGAACTGCGACATCATCGGCGAGGAGTCGGTGCTGGCCGAGGTCGAGGTTTTGGGCGCCGCCGTGGATGCGCTCCGGCGCATGGGGCTCACGAAGGACGACTTCCGCATCCACGTCTCCAACCGCGCGCTCCTCTCCGAGCTGCTGGCGGCGAGCGGGATCCCCGAGGACCGCCACGCCCAGGTGTTCCTCGCGCTCGACAAGCGCGGGAAGATGCCCGATTCCGAGATTGCGGCGATGCTTCGCGACGGCGGCCTGGAGGAGGCCGGCGTGGTGAAGACGTTCGAGATCATGGATCTCAAGTCCCTCGACGCCCTGCCGGACGGCCCGGCGAAGGAGCGCCTGTCGGAGCTGTTCCGGCTTGCCGGCATAGCCGGTTTCGCGGAATGCCTGGAGTTCGACATTTCCGTCATCCGCGGCCTTGCGTACTATACGGGCATAGTGTTCGAGGCGTTCGATGTGAAGCGCGAGTTCCGCGCAATCTTTGGCGGCGGCCGCTACGACAACCTGCTCACGACCATCGGCGGCGACCCGGCGACGGCGGTGGGGCTCGGGTTCGGCGACGTGGTCGTCACGGAGCTGCTGAAGGCGAAGTTCGGTGCGGAGGCGCCGCTTCCGAAGAAGGGCGTGTACATCGGCTACATGTTCCCCGAGCAGCGCGATGCCGCGTTGGCGCTCGCCGCCAAGCTCCGCGCCGCCGGCGAATGCGTGGATCTTGCGCTCCGCAAGCAGAAGCCCAAGCAGTTCTTCGCGCACGCCGGCACGGGTTCATGCGCAAAGGCCGTGTTCCTCGGCCCGGACGACATTGCCGCCGGCAAGGCACGGATGAAGGACCTCGCCACCCGCACGGAGACGGAGATCGTGCTTTAGGGGTTGAGATGTTGAGGAGTTGAGTGTGGGTGGAAAGATGGGTAAACTGACAAGAAAAGAGTTCGTCGCGGGTGCAATGGCTGCGTTCACTGCACCGGCGGCGTTCGCCGCGAAAGGAGAAAAGGCCATGAAGGAAATCGAGTTGGAGAAGCTGCCGTATGCCGAGGATGCGCTGGCGCCCGTCATTTCGGCGAATACGGTGTCGTTCCACTACGGCAAGCACCATGCCGGCTATGTGAAGACGCTTAACGGGCTGATCGCCGGCACGAAGTACGAGGGGCTGCCGCTCGTGGAGATCGTCCGCGCGGCGTCGGCGGACGGCAACGCGGCGGTCTTCAACAACGCCGCCCAGACGTGGAACCACACGTTCTACTGGAACACGCTGGCGCCCGAGGGGAAGGGCGGGGCGCCGTCGGCGGCGCTTGTCCAGGCCGTCGAGGCGGCGTTCGGTTCGCTGGAGGCCTGCAAGGCGGCGCTCGCCGATGCGGCGGTGAAACGCTTCGGCAGCGGATGGGCGTGGCTGATCGCCGAGGGCGGCAAGCTCGCCGTCGTCAGCACCCCGAACGCGGAGACGCCGATCGTCCGGCCGGGCGTGACGCCGCTTGCGGTGGTGGACGTGTGGGAGCACGCCTACTACCTGGACTGGCAGAACCGTCGCGCCGACCATGTGAAGGACGTGATCGGCAGGCTGTTCAGCTGGAAGGCGATTTCAGACCGTTTCACCGCCGTGTGACGGCGGATGAGGAGTACAACCAACCGGCAGTGCCGGAAAAAACAAGGAGAAAAAAGAGATGAAGAGATACGTGTGCCCCGTATGCGGCTACGTGCATGAGGGGAATGAACCGCCCGAGAAGTGCCCCCAGTGTGGCGTTCCGGGCTCGAAGTTCAAGGAAGAGGCCGTGCAGAGCGGCAAGAAAACCTGGGCTTGCGAACACACCATCGGCGCCGGCAAGGTCGACGATGCCGAGGTGATGCAGGGCCTCAAGGACCACTTCAACGGCGAGTGCACCGAAGTGGGCATGTACCTCGCGATGAGCCGTCAGGCGGAGCGCGAAGGATATCCTGAGATCGCCGAAGCGTTCAAGCGCTACGCGTTCGAGGAGGCGGAGCACGCCGCGAAGTTCGCCGAGCTTCTGGGCGAGGTGCTCACCGCCGACACTAAGAAGAACGTCGCCATGCGCGCGGACGCCGAGCAGGGCGCATGCGCCGCCAAGCTCGCCATCGCCAAGCGCGCGAAGGAGCTCGGCTACGACGCCATCCACGACACCGTGCATGAGATGGCGAGGGACGAGGCCCGCCATGGCGCAGGCTTCGAAGGGCTGCTGAACCGCTACTTCAAGTAAGCGGAGACAGAAGCGACGACCGCACCGGTGCGCAATCCATGCGCATCGGTGCGCCGCTTTTTTTGCAGGAGGCGTGCGGGCAAAACTGTATTTGAGTTTTTGTCCGCACTTTGATACAATGCGGCCCCAATGAAGGACAGAGGAGGGAGGGGACAGCATGGCTGACAGGATAACGCTTGCCGGCAATATCATCGTCGACAACGTGAAGACGATTTCGGAATGGCCCGAAAAGGGGATGCTTGTGCCGATTACGTCGGTGAAGCGTTCGCCGGGCGGAGCAGTGCCGAACAGCGGCGTTGACCTGAAGACGCTCGACCCGTCCATCGAGGTCGCCGCCGTGGGCAAGGTTGGCGTGGATGACGCAGGCGACTTCGTGACGGAGTTCATGAGCGAACGCGGGCTCGACGTATCCGGAATATGGCATGTGGAGGGCGTCCCTACGTCGTTCACCGATGTGATGACGCTCGCCGGAACCGGCGAACGCACGTTCTTCAACATGCATGGCGCAGACTCCAGGCTCGTGCCAGAGGATATCGACCCGTCTGCGTTTGGCGGGAGCCGGATATTCCATCTCGGATACCTCCTGCTGCTTGACGGACTTGACGCGGAGGACAGCGAATACGGCACCAAGGCGGCAAGGCTGCTGGCCAACGTGCAGGCGACCGGCGTGAAGACCTCATTGGACATCGTGAGCGAGCAGTCAGACCGCTTCGCGCGCATCGTGAGGCCGGCGCTGAAGCACTGCGACTACGTGGTGATAAACGAAGTCGAGGGCTCGCGCGCAACCGGCCTTCCCGCAGCTGACGCAGACGGAAAGACGTCTGTGGAAAATCTCCACCGCATCTGCGAGGCGATGTTCGGGCTTGGCGTTAGGGAGCAGGTGGTAGTGCACTGCCCGGAGGTGAGCGTGTCCCTTGACCGCACTGGGCAGTTTGTGGCGATGCCGTCGCTTTCTCTGCCGAAGGGCTGGATAAAGGGGGCGGTTGGCGCAGGCGATGCGTTCTGCGCCGGGATGCTGTACTCGTTCCTTGAGGGGATGTCCGCCTGGGAGGGACTGCGCCTCGCCTCGTGCGCCGCAGCCATGAACCTGGCGGCGAAGGATTCCGTGTCTGGCGCGAGGTCGCTGGCCGAAACCATGTCACTCGATTCCCGTTTCCCGCGCCAGCATGTACCGGGCTGCTGAGGGGCCGTTTGACGCCAGCGCGCTCCGCGCGGCGTGTCTCCTCACGCTCTGCAACGCGGCCTGAGTCCGTTACCCTGCAAAATTACTGCCTTTTTGGCTTCGCGCCGGAGGGGCTTTTCTTTTCGCCGTCGGGCTTCTGCCCGGCGGCTTTTTTTGTCGCTTCGATTTCCCTGCGCCCGGGTGGGCGCGGGATTCACAAAACCCAAGAAAGGAAAATCCGATGAACACGGATAAGTTATCGACAGGCGGCGCGTCGCCGTCTGCGAAGTCAAAGAAAAGGGAAGGG
>CAMPAA010000005.1 GCA_946631345.1 uncultured Verrucomicrobiota bacterium | reverse complement strand
GCGGGTTTCGCCGCTTCGCCCGACACGAAACGCCGCCTGCGCGGCACACGAAAGTCCACAAACCAGCAATCCCCCACGGATTGAAGCGGTTCTACCGGCGCGTAGGTTTAGCCGCAGAGGACATAAAGGCGACTTGCAGAATTATACTTTGGTATAATGGCGGAGTGCCGCCATTTTGTTATAATTGGCGCGTTTTTCATCACACACAAAAAGGACAAGTCATGAGAACAACAGATGCGATCCTAAAGGTGCGGGTTGCCGGGAGGTATGCCGCTTTCTTGGCACTTGCGGCTGTGCCGTCAATGGCGAACGCCGAGCAGAAGACGGTCGAGCCAAACCAGACGGTGGTGGTCGAAAGCGGAGATGTCGCATCTTGGGTAGATGCAGATATACACATAGGCGACGGAGCGACGCTGTGCTTCAACGAGCCGGCCGCCGCCGCAACGTTCACGGGCAAGATCACGGGAGCAGGCAAATTTGTCGCCAAGGCGGCTTCAGAGAATGTGCTTCCGAATGTATTCACCATGAACGGCGATGCGAGCGGATTTACGGGAGGGTTCTTCTACACGAACGTAATTCCGCGCATCAAGTCGCCATTGGCGGTGGGGGATGTGGCATCCATCACCATTTATCTCAAGTACAATACCGGGGAAGGTGCAAAGTCGTACCTTTGGGGGCCTGGCGCCGGTGAAGCGGATTACGTGTACCTGAACGACATTGATTTGACGACGGGTTCGAACAAGGGGCTGGTCGTCAGCAGTAGAACGACCATCGCCGGAAATGTCACGTTCCGCACCGGCGCGATGCATGGTCCCGGTACGGTGACCGGCGAGATACTCATGTCGTCTGGATATTTCATGGATGATCTGCATGTTTACGGGCCTGTAACCGCAACGGCCCAGAACGTGACGGTCTGCAATCTCGGGAGCAGGTTCTACCTCAAGGGCAAGACGTCCGGAATCTCAACATGCCAGCTGATCAAATACAGCGGCGTGCCTGTGCTTGAGGCTGATGACCTCTTTGACGAAAACGTTGCCCTGAAGTTTGGCGCAAACTTCACCGGAAGTGGGCAGAAGACTGGAAAGATGGATCTTGCCGGGCATAGCCAGCGGTTCATGAAGGCTTACTGGACCACCATTCCCCCGGACGAAGACAAGCCTCTTGGAGGCATCACCAATTCCGGTGGACACGCCACCGTGACCTTGGCGCGACAGAATCCGGCGGCTTGGTTCTATGGAAGGCTCGACGGGCACATTTCACTTTGCGTGGCAGGGCCCAGCATGCTCGGATTCCCGGTTGCGGGCAACACGATGGACGGCGCAATCATCGCATCCAACGGCGTCGTGAACATCGCGTCAGAGGCCACGTTTCCGAAACTCCGTCGGCTTGAGTCGAGAGATGGCGGCAACTTGCAGATCAGGTCGACAGGCCTCAATCCAGGCCGCGTCGATCTTGAGATAGACGGGACGTCCACGGTGACGGTGGAAGCCAACATCTGCGTTCGGCAGCTTCTGCTCAACGGCAAGGCGCTGCCGGTCAACACGTACACCAAAAACTCTCCGCTCGTTTCGGGGCGGCTGCTGGGATCAGGCAGCGTGCAGGTGCTTGGGATTCCCGGTTTTGTGATGACTGTCAGGTAAGATTGGATGCATAGGGAGGTTTTGGCTATGTTCAAGATTGCGGTTGCCTGCATGGCGGTGGTGGTTTCATCTGTCGCGGTGGCGTCAAATGGAGTCTCTCTTGTGGAGAACGGCAGGCCGAGCGCAGATGTGGTGGTGCCCGCCAACGCCTGGGATGTCGAAAAGTTTGCGGCGGAGGAGCTTGTACGCTATGTGAGGAAATCTACGGGTGCGACGCTCTCTGTTGTAGTTGCCGGCCATGAAACACCGGGGCGGGCAAAGGTGCTGATCGGACGTGCGGCGGAGCTGGGGCGGATTCCGTCGTGGAGCGGGCGCGTTGTCGCGTCGGGCGGGGTTTTGAAGCTCGCCGGAGGCGATGATCCCGCGTTCTCCCGCAAGTCTGGGGGGCGTGCGTGTGGAACCTTGTATGCGGTCTACGAGTTTCTGGACAGGGAGTTTAACCTGCGTTTCCTGTGGCCTGACGACGAGGTGGGCACCGCTATTGACGAACGCAAGTCGGTTTCTGTCTCCGAATGTGAATATTCCTATGTTCCGCCGTTCGAGAGCGTTAGCATCCGTGCGTTTCCTGCCGATTATGCGCGTCGGGCCGCGAGGGCTGTCGCGTCGCCGGTGCGCTATCCCGAGGGAGTCGCCGGCCACGCATTTGTAGGTTGGTGGAAGAGATACGGAAAGTCGCATCCTGACTTCTTCGAGATGCTCAACGGCAGGCGCAACGTGCAGTCGGGCACATCGATGTGTGTTGCCAATCCCGCATTCCACGAGGAGATTGTGCGCATATGGCGCGAGGCGCGGGAGAAGAATCCAAAAATCAGATACGACATAAACGCCTGCGAGAACGACACGCAAGGTCGATGCTCCTGCCCGATGTGCCGGGCATGGGACGATCCGTCGGTCAACCCTGCCGAAGACGTAAGCGCCAGATATGCGCGTTTCTACAAGGCGTTGTATGATCTGGCGTCAAAGACCGATCCGAACGTGAGAATATTCGGATATGCATACGCCAACTACGTAAACCCTCCGCGCGGCGTCAAATTGCCGGAGAACGTGAACATCTCCTACGTGCCGGACTCCAACCATCCGTTCGACGCCGCGACCAGAAAGCGTGTGATCGGCGGAATCCACGAATGGCAGAAGGTGGGCTGCACGCTCAACTACCGCCCCAATCTGCTTGACGGATACGCCATGCCCCATGAGATATCCGCCGACTACTACACCGAATTCCAGGAGATGCGCAAGGCGCACATGAAGCGAATCGACGTGGACGGCCCAAACCTCTCGTTCGGAACGCAGGGATTCTTTCTGTACATTCTTTCCCGCATGATGGTGCGTCCGGCCATGACATACGACGCGCTGATGGACGAATACTGTTCGGCGTTCGGGGCGGCAAAGGATGCCGTGCGCGACTACTGGAGCTTCTGGAGCCGCTATGCGATCGACCATGCGGATGACTTCCACGAAATACCGAAGGAGGGCAATAAGCTTTTCCACGATATCCACTACGGGTTCCAGTATGCGTTCTACGCCCACCAGCTCTTTCCCGAGAAGCTTCTGAGAGAGAGCGCCAGACACCTGAAACGCGCCAGGGAATTGGCGAAGGATTCGCCAATCCACCTGAAGCGCGTGGAGTTCCTTGCCGCAGGCCTCGACCATGCCATTCTCTGTTCGCGCACATGCGCAATCTGCGCCGATGAATCCACGTCGAACCCGGAGCGGCAGGCGGCGATCGATGCGGTCAAGGAGTTCCGCAGGACTGCGCCGGCATGGTCGTACAGTCCGAAGGGATATGGGCAGCGCCCGTGGTTCAATGAGCCGGCGGCGTGGACGCTTCACGAGATAGATCCATCGCGTGTGGTCAAGATACCGATTAAGTGGCGGGTGAAGGTCGATCCAGAGGATCGGGGGCTATCGCTTGGATATGACAGGGCGGATTTTGACGACTCCAACTGGAAATGGGGATTGACGGACAGGTTTCTCGAGAAGCAAGGGTATCAATCCTATCTCCATGCGTGGTACCGTACGAAGGTAGATGTTCCAAAGCGGTTTGCCGGCAGCAAGACGACAATCCGCTTTGGACGCGTGGATGAAAGCTGCCGCGTGTTTATCAACGGACGTGAGGCGGCAAGCTTCAAGTACAATCCGCGCAAGAGCACAAGTACGATGAACTATCCGATGTCGTTTGACGTGACTGGTTTCATAGAGACAGGGGCGACAAATGTCATTTCCGTAAAACTGACAAATGAATCTGGCAGCGGCGGGCTTTGGCAGCCTGTCGAACTCAGGTTCGAGTGAGGAATTTTCGGAATCCATCGCGGGTGCACCATATAATGTGTAAAAGCGCGGGCAATTATTTGCAATTACTTTATTGACGCAGGAGGCGGGCTATGGTATCATGCACAACCGTTTTGGGACATGGTGTCCTGAAACGCTATGGGATGGCTCCAAAAGGGAATATGGCATAATGCGAACGACCGTACTCATGGTAGCGTTGTGCACGATGGTAGCGGGGATTGCGTACGGCGATGTAGGCGATGCAACCGTGGCGTGGCGGAATGGAGTGCCGGATTTTCGCGTTGGACGCAACCGTCTTGAACTGTCGGTCACGAACAATCTTTCGGAGATTCACTGGTACAAGGTGCACATATGGATTTACGGCGACGGCGTGAGATGCGTCAGCGCCGGTTGGCACCATGTCGCTGGCGGAGGGGTGGCCGCGTTGTCGGTGGAAGCAGATCTGCGCCCGTCTGACCGCTCGTTGGAGCTTCGTGCATATCGTCACCGTGGCGCTGCGGTGTTCGAGTCGGGAAAGATTTCGCTTGGGTTCCCAGCCGACCCCGGTCTTCTAAAGGCAGGTGGGAATACCGAGTTTCACCTGTTGCGCCCGACGGAAAAGGTGCTCACCGAGCAGACCCTTTCGGATAACGCCCCGCTACCTGAAGGTCATGTGTTCGCTGTCGCCGGCGGCGAGGAACTGTTTTTTCAGATTGTCGCGGTGAGGACGGGGCTTGCGCCGGTTCAAGTGGATTTCCTCGGCGCTCGCGATATCGGCGGTGAACTGCCGCAGGATGCGTTCAGAGTGCGCAAGGTCGAGAAGGTCGAGACGACCATGGCGTACTGGCCGGACATGCTGAGCGAGAGGATGGCTGTGCTGCTCGATGGGCGCAGGAACGTGCAGCCTTACTATTGCAGGGTGACGATTCCACGTAGGCTGAGGGCAGGGATGCGTAGGGCGGCGTTCACGTTCGCTGTGAACGGGAAGCGGCGTGAAGTGCCCGTGAAAATACGGGTTAGGCCGTTTGACCTGCCGCTACGCGCGCCTGTGAAGACGGCTGTTGGACTGCAGCCAGTCATGTGCGGGCGGCTGCTCGGGCGCGACCGCCGGTACGGGCTCTCCGAGCAGCTTCGGCTATGCGACGAGTTCGGCATCTTCCCTCTTGCGGCAAACGTAGAGTTGCCGACGGAGATCGAGAGCATAGACTATTCGCTCCTGCCGAACTGGAAGGAGCTTGACGACCTTCATGGAATGGTGCATGTCGGCTCGCTCCAAACGGTGTCACGCATGAAATGGTACTTCAACCGGCGTGACCGCGCAAAAAACCTGTACCGCGATGAGACGGCGTACTTCAGTGCTATGGCGCTGACGTTTGCGACCAACGCGGCGACTGTGAAGGCGGCAGGACGCATTGATGACGCGTTTATTTATTACGACGAGATTGGCTACGACAAGAACCCGGAGAAAAGCGCGGAGTTCCTGCGCCACGTGAAGGAAACCACCGGTCTGAAGCTCGGATGCGCCTTCTCCCACCCGAATGGAGGGCGCACTTCGCTCGACTATGCGGCTGGCACGGTAGACGTATTCTACTTGAGCATAGGATACTTCAGCCCAGAGCGCAGCGAGGATGAGGCGGCGTCAATCAGACAGGCGGTCGCGGAACTTCGTGGGAAGGGTAAGGAGGTGTGGTGGTACATCAACCCGTTCCCGCGCTACCCGAGCTTCAACTACATTATGCAGTCCGGCGTGAAGCAACGTTCGCATCATGTGCAGCTGATGCGCGAGGGCCTTGACGGCACACTTCTATGGGGGATGTGCTTCGCGGGAAAGGGTTTTGGGAGAGATCTGGACCGCTGGCCGTATCGTCTGCATGCCGGCTGCGACGGAGACGGATTGCTCGCCTATCCGGAAGACGGTAGGCTGGTGCCGTCCATGCGGCTTGCTCTCATCCGACAGAGCATAGACGACGCGAAATACTTTGCAACGCTCAAACGGTTGCTGGCCGAGAACCCTGCGCACCCCTCCGCCGCACGTGCGCGAGAGTTTCTGGAGAGCCCTTGGCAGTGGCTCCCTGACAAGGTGTGGGGCGAGATGCCAGACGATGAGTCGTACTGGCGATCGCGTGATGCCATGGGCGACCTGGCGGAGGCGCTTTCATGTACGCCAGATGCGCATGGGTTCGATCGCGAACGCGATGCGGCACCTGCTCGACGGACAAATTATTCACCTGTAAAAACTGGAGGACAATGATGAAAGCGCAGAACTGCATTACCGCATATGTGTCGATGATGGCCATCGGTGCTTCGTTAGCGGCTGCCCCTGCCACAAACGTGTGGACTGGAGCAGGCGGAGACTTCAACTGGAGCAACATGGCCAACTGGCGTAACGCCAACGGTTCTTCCACTCCGGTCGGCTGCGCGGACGGATGCGTGTGGGATCTTACCTCTTTTCCGGCAGGAGGCACCCTCACCGACGACTTTTCCGGAAACCTCTTGATCCGCGGTCTGGTGTTCGGCGAGAACATGGGTACGGTGACGCTCGTCAGCAAGAGCAACAGCTGTCTGATGCAGTTCCCGAATGGCCAGAACAGCAGCGACAACCATACATGGATCACAGTGCCTAATGGCACGACGGTAGACTTTTGCCTTCGCCATGCCGACGAATGGAAGCAGTGGTACACGCACCTGCGTGGTGGCGGTACATTCCGCATCAACGGCTACTTCAAGCATGTAACCGTCGGACGCTTCTTCCTGGAGGACATCACGTTTGTGGTTGGTGCAAACTGGACGGCGAGGACGCATCTTCTTCTCTTTCAGCTTGAGAGCGACGGCTCCACGATGGTATTCGAGCAGGATCGTGACTTCGGCAATATATTGCCGAAGTCGACAGCGGTGCATCCGAAGATATATCTAAACGGCCATGTATGCAGGCTGCGCCGGATGACGGGCGATCATAACACGCTGCAGATTATGACGTATGGCACGCTTGGCGTGTGCAATGGCGCTGAGAACACGTTCTCAGGATCCTTTGCATCATCCGCGTCCGGATTTGAGCTGGATTTCTACAACGGAGACCTGCTGTTTGACTCTGTCACCTCAACCAGCATCGCGCTCAACTTCCTTCGGAACAGTCGTCTTGGACTCTACGGCGACCAGACGGTAAGCATGCTCAAGGGCGATACGCCCGAGGGGGGCGTTTCGGTTCCGAGCGGAGCGACGCTCACAGTTGCTGGTGAGGCGGAGACGAAGGACTGCTTCCCCGGCGCGATAACCGGCACCGGGTCGCTGGAGGTCAACGGTGGCGCAGGGTATGAGCTCAAGCTCACGGGCGCGAGCGACTACGCTGGAGCGACGCGCGTAAGGTCTGGCACCGTGAAGACGGAGCGCCCGAAGTCCGCCGACGGGCTTGTGGCGTACTGGAACTTCGAGGACGGCGCGGACGGCCGTAGCGTGAGGGATGTTTCGTCTGTCGATCCGATGACGCTGACGAACATAGCGGATTACGCCTATTTCCCAGCCGTGGTCGAGGGTGGCGCGGGCGGTGGCAGGTGCGCGCGCTTCGTCACCGATCCGGATCATCTCCAGACGCTGTTCACGGCAAGTCCCCGCCCGGAGCGTTTCAATGCCATGTCAAACGACTATTCCGTCGTGATGTACCTGAAGCCCGATGGTCGCACGATGGTGGAGGATGCAGGCAAGGAAGGCGTCGTCTTTTATGACGAACGCCCCAACTCGTACATGCATATCTTTTATAACGCATGGGTGAACTACGGCATGAACTGGGTCTATTTCAACAGCCAGCGGTATATCCGTTTCAGCGGAACTGGAAACGGCGCAACCGGCGACTATACGCTGGCCATTCCCGCAAAGATTGACATGTTCGACGGTGGCTGGCACCAGCTCGCATGGACGTACGACCGTTCGTCACTGAAGATTTGCATCTACATCGATGGCGAGCTCGTGAACGAACGGACGCGGACGACCGATTTCTCTCTCTATCTCGCCTCCGGCCTCAGATTTGGCGCATATGCGGTCAACACCGAAGCCAACCGCCAGAGGGGGTTTGACGGCGACATGGACAACATCCAGATCTGGAACCGTGCGCTCACGCCTGATGAAGTCGCCGCAGATTGGCGGAGGAAGGGGAATCTCGGCGGCGCTTCAGTCGTCGTAAAGCAAAAGCCGGTAGCGCACTGGAAGTTCGATGATCCCTCTAACCTCGGTAAGGACTCGAGCGGCAATGACTTCCACCTGACCGCAGTGAACGGCGCAGGACGCGGCATTTCTGCGGCACCGTCCGACTGCATTGGTGTGAACGGAGGTGCTGCGCTCATCCCTAAGCTCCTGAACAATCAAGGTTCCCACTTTGCGCTTGAGAATCCCGCCGCTCCATTCCCGGTGGGCACACACTCCTACACGATTACGTTGCGGTATGCGCCGGCAAATGCTGCAGAACAGTCTGCCGCTTTCAGCTTCGGAGGCGGCAATGCGGCCGACACGGTTTGCTTCTGGCACCGTAACTGGGTTCCGTACCTTGCCGTCACTGCATATGACTGGGGATGGATCGACGATGGCGGGGAGGCTGTGACGGACTACAACTATGGTTACTTCCACATGAGCGCAATTGACACCACGCAGCCCCCAATGCGCAGCAGCTGGTGCACGGTGGCTTTCACGTATGACTTCGCCGCCAAGGAGATGAAGATTTTCCGGGATGGAAAGATGCTCAGGAAGTGGACGTGGGTAAAAACCTGGCCGCCGGATGGTGGCGTGGGTGATACGCCGTCCTTCTGCATCGGGTACGACATCAGGAATGGTAAATGGTTTGCGGAGTACGTCGACGACTGCCGTGTGTACGACCGCGCGCTTAGTGAGAGCGAGGTCGCCGAGATATCGCGCGAACTGTGCAACGGAGACGGCACGGTGACCGACGAGGTGCTGCCTTCTACGACGGCGGTGACGGTCGATGCTGGGGCGAAGCTCTCGCTTGGTGCGAATCAGACCTTCATATCGATCGCTGGCGGCGGCACACTTGAGCTGTTCGCCGCAGACCTCACGCTGACAGGCAACTCTTCGTTCTCAGGTGCGCTTTCCGGTGGCGGTGACATCATTGTGGCTTCCGGCGGCAATGTTGCGTTGACGGGGGATGGCAGCGCCTATTCCGGCAGGGTGCTATCCTCTGGCGGCATGGTTGCGACATCCGCCAATTACGCAGGCACGGATGTGGAGGTTGAGGAAGGTGCAGTGTTCAGCGTTTCTGCGGCCGGTGCGGATGCTCCCTTCATCTCGGCATCCGGCAAGGTTGTGCTGCCTGCTTGCGCGACCGTCTCAATCAACGGCTACGCTGGCGGATTGCGTAAATTCACTGTTGCGGAAGGTGATTCGCTCGACGCACCGACCGACTTCAGCGGCTGGTCTGTCACGGGTGCGGATGGCCATGACATAAGGTTCAACGTAAACGGATCCAGCGTTACTCTGCGCGTAGGACAAGCTGGGTCACAGTTTATCCTGCGGTAGCGACTGAAACATGGAGAAACGTATGAGAAGAAGAGAGTTCATGATGATGGGGGCGTCGGCGCTGGCGTGTTCGGTCATACGGCGTGCCGATGCAGGCGGAGAGCTGTTCGACAGGGCGGCGTGCGTGATACCCGAGCGGTTCAGGGCGCATCCGCTGTTCACTACGCCGCACTGCGGTGTCAACTTCGGGTTCCTTGCGCGCCGAGGCTACTTCTCGCGGCCTGATGTGCGCAGCCAGCCGCCGCTCATGCGCAAGGCCGGGGCGAACTGGGTTACGCTCAACACCCACTTCTGCCAGGAGACCTTCGCGAGCCGCAAGGTGTTTCTCGACTTCGACTGGTCGTCTGGCGAGCGTGAGCTCGTTGACATGATAAAGGCCCTGCACGGCGAGGGCCTGCATGTGATGCTCAAGCCGTGCCTGACGTCGCTCGACTCGGCTTGGATGGGCGCGGTCACATTTCCCGGCAAGGAGCAGGAGCAGATACAGGGTGTCAAGCAGCGCTACGCGGAGGAGTGGTTTGACTCGCTGCGCGAATGCCTCTCGTACTTCGGCGACATTGCCGAGGAGACCGGATGCGAGGCGCTCATCGCTGGCGCGGAGTACAACGGCACCACGAAGTTCGACGACGAGTGGCGCAAGACCATTGCCCACGCGCGCAGGCACTACGGCGGCCCCATCACATACGAGTTCATGCCGCGCGAGCCCTCAGAACGCCCGCTCAGGTGGTTCGAGACGCTCGACTTCCTCGCGCTCAGCACGTATCCACCGGCCGTGGACCAGCCAGACGAGGTGCGCGGCGATTACGCCAACTGGAAAAACCTCCCGCCTATCTCCAGGGAGTCCATGGCCAAGGCCCTCGCCGCACACAAGCCGCTCGTAGCAGGATTCTCGGAACGGTTCGGACGTAAGCCGCTGCTCTTCTCTGAGATTGGCACGCGCAGCTGCAGAGGGTGTGTGAATGTGCCCGGCAACTACAGCGCCGAGTCGATATGGGACGGCAGGGAACAGGCCGACTACATGGATGCCGTGTTCTCTACGTTCTCCACGCTGCCGGCGTGGATGGGGCTTTCGTGGTGGAAGTGGGACGAGACCCAGCATACGCGCCACCACTACTCGCCGGACCCGATGAAAGACCGCGGGTTCACCATATGCGGGAAACCGGCTGAGGCAGTGATGCGCAAGTGGTCCAGGGGAATGAAAGGAATGCCGGAATGATGAAAAGCTCATTGATTGCGGCGATGTTCGCGGCGATGGTTGCGGGTGACGCGTTCGGCGGTATGCTCTTCGAGGGCGAGCGAGCGAAGTTCGACAAGACGATCGTGTACGACCATCCGGACTCCGCCCCGATATACTGGGGCGGGACGAGCCGCAGCGAGGAGGCCTACGGTACGGACTACTGCGTGTTCATCGATATCATCTACGAGGACGGCAGCGCAACGTGGCAGAAGTGGGCCAAGTGGACCGGCGGCACCCACGGATGGGAGAAGACCTCTAACGTGTTCATCCCGAAGAAGCCGGTCAAGAAGATCATCCTCGCCGCATTCCTCAGGCACGGCACGGGCAAGATATCCATAAAGGATGTATTCGTCAACCGCGAGCTTCCGCCTGACGGAACCGTGCTCGCCGTGCAGAGGCGCACGAACCTTCCGTTCGAAGATTCCGACGACGTGATGGAGCGCTACCTCTCCGGCACGAAGGTGCTTCAGCGCGTCCGCCGTGAAAGCCCGTCCACGTATCGCCCCGCGAACACGTTGCCCCCGGAAGGATTTGCGATATGGCCCGCCGATTCGATGCGCATCGTTACTCCGCTGGACTTTCCGACAGCGGCGGAGCGCGCGGCTGGCGGAGTCGCGCTGGAGCTTGCGCGCGGTGAGCGCGAGAGTGTGCAGGTGTGCCTGTCGACAGGAGCAGGGGCGGAGTTCACCGGAGTGACGCTCGACGTCTCCGCCCTGAAGTCGGATGACGGCACGCGGTTCGCGGGGGGCGCCACATGGGAGCGCGTTGGCTATCTCGCGCTTCCGTTCGACTACCACCACCACCCTGAGAGCAGGCATGGCGGCATGAAATGGGTGCCAGACCCGCTTCTCCCCGCCGCTCCCATGCGGCTGCGCAGGGGCGGCACGCAGACTGCGCTCTTGACGTTCGCCGCCGACAGGGACGCGAAGCCGGGCGTATACCGTGGAAGGGTGAGGGCGCTGGCTGGCGGCAAGGCTCTGCCAGGAGCGATCGACGTGTCGGTGCGCGTGCGCGGGTTCGAGCTGCCGAGGACGTTCGGCCTGAGGACAGGCTTTGCGATGATGGACGGCTTCATCCGCAAACTATATCCAGACCGATTCCGCGCCATGAAGCGCGCGGCTTGGGATTTGATGCTCGACCACAGGCTCAATCCTGACGATATCACGCGCACCAGCCCGCCGGAGATTGGAGACCTCATCTACGCCCGCGAACGAGGCATGAACTACTTCACCGTCCAAAACATAGTGCGGCCGCTGCCAGACCAGCCGTGGACGCTCATGACATCGCCGAAGGAGCTGTTCACCGACAGATTCTACGGCTGGTTCACGAACAGCCTATCGGGCTACGTGGCCGAGCTTCGCAGACACGGGCTTGACAGGTACGCGGCCATCTACGGGTTCGACGAACGCGAGAAGGAGTACTATGCCGGAATGGCAGAGATGTATCCTAAGCTCAAGCGCGATCTCGGTCTGCCGGTAATAACGTCCGCGATGCTGTACCGCGACATGGCGAAGGGCACGCTCGCCTCCAACTCGGTGGAGGCCCTCTCCGCCGACTGGTATGTGCCGGGCACACACGTGTTCAGCAAGGGTCTCACCGACTACCTACATTCGCGCGGCAAGCAGGTGTGGTGGTACGTGTGCTGCGGCCCTGCGCACCCATACGCGAACTTCGCATCGTATGAGTATCCACCCCTGGAGGCGCGTGTGCTGGCGTGGCAGACGTATTCGCATGGCGTGGACGGGTTCCTCTTCTGGGCCGTCAACTTCTGGAGCCACGCGAAGGAACCGTTTGACGAGGGAGATACGTTCTTCCCCGGGGTCGATACCTACTCGAAGTTCGACATGCCAGGCGACGGCGTAATGACGTATCCCGGCAGGGAGCATGTGCTTCCCGGACTTCGTCTCGCATCGGTGCGCGACGGGGTGGAAGACTACGAATGGCTGCAACTCGCAGGGCAGCGCGACCCCGCAGCTACGGCCGAGACGATCGGCCGCGTGACGACCGAGCGGCGTAGATGGGATCCGTCGCCGGCAACGCTTCGCGCCGCGCGCGGACTTCTCGCGGACATCATCGAACAGCGTTCCCGCTGACGCGGCGCGCGCGTGACGTAACGTTTTTGTGGTATAATCCGTGGGCATGAAAAAGATAGAGGTCTTGGCCACGGCGTGTCTGCTGGCGCTGCTTGCGACTTCATGCGCAACGCTCCACCGCGCCGAGGAGGCGAAGGATGAGATAGCGCCGGCTGCGCTGCCCGCGTTCGCGGAGCCTGCGCCGCGCGTGAGCCTGATCGGGTACCAGCTTCCCGACTTCGTGGACTACGCGATGACGAACAGGCCTGAGGTCATATCGGCGGCGCTGGCGGTCGATGAGCGTATGATGGCGATACGCACGGTCGAGAGCGGCAAACCGTTCATGCCGAACTTCACGGCGGCGGCGGGCTACGGGCAGTCCACGGGCAACGGCGGCTCGCACTTCTCGTGGCGCAACTCGGGCAGGTTCACGGGAAGCGTGGGGCTTGAGATGCTGCTGATCGACTTTGGCCGGTACGACGCCTCGCACCGCGCGGCGTGCGAGGATCTTGCGGCGGCGGAGTTGGCTTTCGCCGAGACGCGCCTCTCGGTGTTCGAGGAGGTTGCCACCTCGTACTTCACGCTGCTGCGCAACGATGCCCTGCTCGACGTGGCTCGCACCAACGAATGGGAATGCCTCCACCACCTCACCCAGGCTACGAACCGCTTCGCGAACGGAGAGGCGAAGCTGCTGGACGTGCTGCGCGCGCGGCTTGACCTCTCGGAGGCGGTGCAGGCGCGCATAACCGCCTCCAACAACACGGTGACGGCGGGTGCGGAGTTCCTGCGCGCGCTTGGCCTCTCCGCAGACCGCGCATCTCGCGAGGACGTGCTCGCGCCGCTGCCGGACGGCCTAAGCTCGGCGCTCAAGGAGTTTGAACTGTCGTCCTTCTCGACGGAGGAGGCACTCGGGTTTGCGCGCACCAACTCCCCCGCGCTCATGGTCAAGCGTGCGCAGCTTCGCGCGGCGGCGAACGACGTTGACTGGGCCGTGGCCGACCTCTTCCCGGAGTTGAAGCTCTCCACGTCGTTCAACTTTGCCGATCCCGTGTGGAACTGGAGCTGGGCGTTCAACGCCGCGCAGAGTCTCTTTCTCGGATGGCGCAAGACGACGGCGGTTGATGCCGCGGTAATATGCATGCGTGCCGCGCGCATGGAGGTGGAGGCGGCGGAGCGCACGCTCTCGCGCGACATCGCGGTGGCCATCGCGACGCGCGACGACTCCATCGCATCGCTTGCGGCGGCGCGCACTTCGGTGAGGCAGGCAAGCGAGAACCTGCGCGTAGCCGACGAGCAGTACAGGCTCGGCGACGCTTCGCGCATCGACTATGCAGAGGCTGTTGCCGACTACGCGGCGGCGCTCGGTAGGCGCGTGCAGGCGTTCTACGAGGGGCAGCTTGCGGAGGCGAGGATATTGCGACTCACAGGCGGCGAACCTCTCTACCACCACAAGACGGTACTCGAGCGCAGGAAGTGATGAGGTATTGCCGCCAGTTACAAGCCTCTCCTGCCGCGGCATTTTCGGCCGTTTTGCTTGCCACTTGCAATTTGCGGCGTTTTTTGAGATAATGCGCCTTCAAATGTTTGGATTTTTAGGCAAAAGGAAGATGAAGAAGGGCGTTCCCGTCATCAGGGCGCGTCCAGATCACTGTATTTCCCGCAAAAATATCGACCCTGATGCGCTCCGCGTTCTATATCGCCTCGACAAGCTCGGCTATACCGCATATCTCGTGGGTGGCGGCGTTCGCGATCTTCTGCTAGGCCGCACGCCCAAAGATTTCGACGTTGGTACGAGCGCAAAGCCCAACGAAGTGAAGCACGCTTTCCGCAACTGCTTCCTCATCGGGCGACGGTTCAGGCTCGCGCACGTGCGCTTCGGGCAGAAGGTTATCGAGACGGCGACGTTTAGGCAGAATTCGCAGACGGTCGGCGAGATAATTGCGCATGCGGCGGAGGGTCCGTTCGAGGACAACACGTACGGCACGCCGGAAACCGACGCATACCGCAGGGATTTCACGGTGAACGGGCTTTTCTACAACATCCGCGACTTCTCCGTGATCGACTGGGTGGGCGGTCTCAAGGATCTCGACC
Source organism: uncultured Verrucomicrobiota bacterium (assembly GCA_946631345.1). GTDB lineage: Bacteria > Verrucomicrobiota > Kiritimatiellia > RFP12 > UBA1067 > UBA1731. The sequence continues at coordinate 14,010 of CAMPAA010000005.1, read as the reverse complement.
GCAAGCTTATCCGCTCGATCGGCGACCCGATGATACGCTTTCGCGAGGATCCCGTGCGCATGATGCGCGCTGTGAAGTTCGCCTCGCGGCTGGACTTCAGCATAGAGAAGGATACCGAGAAGGCCATCCGCAAGCTGCACAGCATGATTCGCACGGCTTCCGAGCCGCGAGTGTGCGAGGAGGTGTTCAGGCTCTTCCCGTACGGCAAGTCGGAGTCGGCGTTCCGCATGATGTGGGATTATGGGCTGCTCGACGACCTGCTGCCGGAGCTTTCTGAGTTCATCAGGCAGGATGGCGGGCAGAAGTCCCGCACCTGGGCTTACCTTGCCACGCTTGACCGCTACGAGCGCTCCATGGCGGCGCAAGGGTACGAGGTGCCAAACGGGCTGCGTGCGGCGGCGCTGCATGCGGCGTGGGCCCACGACAGGCCTGGCAAGGGCCGTGAGATCATGGGCACCATGCTAAAGTCCCTGAAGATACCGAAGTCGACCTATTTCACGGCAGTGCTCATGATCGATTCCGTGCGGCGTCTGTCCAATCCTCCGGACAAGAACCGTCACCGCATCATCCGCAACCGCGATTTTCCGGACGCGCTTGACTTCAACAGGGTTGTCGCGCGCACCGAGGGCAAACCAGAAACGGTCCTCGACCAATGGCAGGATCTATACAACGAAGAAATGAGCAAGGAAAAATGAGCAAAGAAAAGAAGAGCGAACCTGTAACAGAAGAGGTGCCCGGTTGGGTCAAGAAGGCCCCCGAGCTGCTGCCCGTTTGGGACTGGTGGGTTAAGGAAGGACGTTCGACGGTGACGCTCCTGCTTGTCGCCGCCGTGTGCGTGGCAGGCTGGTACGCGTTCAGGAACTGGAAGGCGAACCGCACGGTAGCCGCCAACAACGCACTCGTGAACGCATTCACTGCGGACGAGCTGGAGGAGGCTGTCGCGAAGTTCGGCGGCACCGCCACCGGCCCCGCTCTCAAGCTCAGGCTTGCGAAGAGCTATCTCGACGGCGAGCGCTGGGACGAGGCCGAGAAGGTGTATGCCGACTACGCTGCAGCCGCCGGCGCTGACGATCCTTTCGTGTCGCTAGCGATGCTCGGTCGTGCGTTCGCGCTGGAGGGCGGTGGCAAGATCGATGAAGCGAGCGAAGCCTACGCGAAGCTCGCTGCCAACACCAATCTCCCGGTGCACGCCACCGCCGATCTTGGCGTTGCGCGCTGCATGGCGCTCAAGGGCGACAAGGATGGCGCTCTCAAGAAGCTTGAGGCTTCCGACGACCCGCGCGCGAAGAACCTCGCCGAAGCGGTGAAGCGCTACGACCCGAACCGCAAGGCGGCATCCCTCTTCGATGCGGCGGACGCCGCCGCAAGCAAGATCGAGGCCGAGAAGAAGAAGGGCGTGGCTGAGGTCAAGGCCCCTGCTAAGGAACCGGCCGCGAAGCCGGCTGAGAAACCAGTGGAGAAACCAACCAAATAAACCGGTAGCAGCCGGAGGAGGGTACGGTCATGGCGGAAGAGAACGGACAAGAGCAGTCGGTTGACCTGAGTTCACTCGGATCGTTTGATTTTGCGCCATCATGGGCGGCAGGCGACAAGGTTGTGGCAAAGGCTGGACGAGGAGGATTCCGAGACGACAGCGAGGAGCAGCGCCGTTCCCGCGATGACCGCCCCCAGCAGCGCCGTTTTGACGGACCTAAACCCGCCGGCAACCGTGCGCTCGGCAACGGGGACCGGCCAAAGAAGCAGTTCAACCGCGACGACCGCCAGCGCAAGCCGTTCGGTGGTGGGCGCGGAGGGCGCGATGGCGACCGCCAGGGGTTCCGGCGCGAGTTCGTGAAGCCGCTTGACGCCGAGGTGCGCATACTCCCCGGTCAGAAGGAGCTTGGCGGCATCATCCGCAAGATTCAGACCGGATTCGCAGCCTATCCCCTCAAGCAGATCGCATGGTTCTTCCTCGACCATCCTGAGGCATGCCATGTGAAGGTGACGCCGAAGGATTCCGAAATGCGCTTCCACGTATGCAAATCGTGCGGGCAGTCCTTCTTCGCCCCTGAATCGCTCGACGCGCACATTCTTTCGGCGCATCTCGGCGACTACTACACATCCGAGGAGATAGAGGTGGAGCCGCCGTCGGGGCAGTTCGCCTGCGTGGTCAAGTGCGGCATCACCGGGGAGCTTCTTGGTCCGCCGAACCTGCATGCGACCGGAGCCGCAATCCGCGAGATGGCACAGCGGCTTGGAATGTCAGAAGGCGCCTACCGCGACCGTCTTGTGACGTTGCACGACCAGGATGCCGTGGAGACTTGGCGTAAGGGTGCTACGAAAAAGACAGTCTACCGTCTAAAGACAGATGGGCCGAAGGATGGCGATGACCCCGCCGCCGCTATGCCTACGCTTGAGCGCGACCAGGCCGAGGCCGAGTTCCGCAGGAACATTCTGCCGCAGCTGAAGAGCATCTCGAAGAGTTCCGACATGCCGCTTGATCAGGCCCTCAAGAGCACTGATCGCCCATACCTGTATGCTGTGCGCGACGCCATGGCGCGCGAGCGCCGTTTCCCAGCATCGCTCTTTTTCGCGTTGCGTGGCGCGTTCCACCACCGCAAGCTTGAGTTCTTCCGCGCCAACGAACCGCGCGGGCAGGAGTTCGTGTGCGCCGCGAAGCCGTCTCCGCTTGACGTTGAGCATGCCATTCCCGAGCTTGGCGTGGTCGTAAAGTTCGTCACGGAACATCCGCTCTGTTCTATCGGCGATCTGCCGCCGGAGATGGCCGGCCATCTTGGATGGCTTGTCGAGAAGGGGCACATAATCCAGTATTTCAACGGGCTTCTGGCCTTGCCTGAGGCGCATCCCAAATTCATCGGGAAGCCGCAGAAGAAGGAACTGCCGGTGACGTCTGCCGCCGAAGAGCCGAAGGCCGCGCCTGCCGAAGAAGTTTTAGAAGAGAAGAAAGAAGAAATATCGAATGAAGCTGCCGATCAGTTGGCTGAATGAATTTGTCAAGGTCGACGACCTTAAGCCGGAGGAGCTCGCTGAAAAGCTGACGCGGGCCGGCCTGCAGGTCGAGTCTATCGAAACGACAGGTCCCGCACAGCTGTGCGATGAGATCGTGGTGGGCGAAATTGTGGCGTGCGAGCCGCATCCGAATTCCGACCACATGCACATCGCGCAGGTCTCTGACGGCAAGGATACCGTGCAGGTCGTGTGCGGAGCGCCGAACTGCCGCGCTGGGCTGAAGAGCGCATTCGCGAAGATAGGCGCTTTCATACCCGAAGGGGAGTTTAAGATCAAGAAGGGTAGGCTGCGGGGCGTGGAATCGTTCGGCATGCTCTGCTCGTCGAAGGAGCTTGCGCTTCCCGGTGGCACCCACGAAGGCATCATGGAGCTGCCGCCCGATGCGCCGACGGGTGCGTTCCTGCGGGACGTGCTGCCAGGCGACAAGCCAGAGACGGTGTTCGACATCGAGGTGACATGGAACCGCCCTGACGCATTGTCGGTCGTAGGGCTGGCGCGCGAGTTCGCTGCCATCCTTGGCCGCCCGCTCAAAATGCCGGAGATTGACTTCACCGAGAGCGACACCGACGTGAACGGCGAAGTGCAGGTGACGGTCGAGGATTTCGCGAAATGCCCCCGCTATACGGCGCGCGTGATCACATCGGTGAAGGATGGCCCATCGCCGGCGTTCATGTCGAAGCGACTTGAGGCGTGCGGCGTGCGTTCGCTCGGTCTGCTGGTCGATGTCACGAACTACGTGATGCTCGAGCTCGGCCAGCCTCTCCACGCGTTTGACTACACGAAGCTCGCCGGCCGCAGAATCGTGGTGCGCACGGCGCGCGACGGCGAGAAGATGACGACACTGGATGGGACAGAACGCGCCCTTGACGGGCAGATGCTCCTCATATGCGATGCCGAGAAGCCTTCCGCTGTCGCCGGCGTGATGGGCGGCGAGGATTCGGAAATTGCGCCCGGCACCACGCAGGTGCTGATAGAGTCCGCACTCTTCGATCCAGTCACTACGAAGTATTCGTCGTCCAAGCTTGGCCTCGCCACGGAAGCGAGCTACCGGTACATACGCGGTGTTGACAAGGACCTTGCCGACTACGCAAGCCGTCGGGTAGCCCATCTTCTCCAGAAGTACGGCGGCGCGGTGGTCGCCAAGGGCGTTGTCGATGCCGATGGACGCAAGCGCTTTGGCGGTGATGGCGGGTTCGCCTTCAATGAGCCGGTGGAGATTGTGTTCGACCGCGCCCGCAAGCTGATAGGCATAGACATCCCCGATAGCCGGATGCAGGAGATTCTGCAGTCGATCGGGCTTAAGCTCATTTCCTCCGCCGATGGGCGCGCCACGTTCGCAATTCCGAGCTGGCGCTGGGACCTTTCGCTCGAGGCGGATCTTGTGGAGGAGATCGCAAGGCTTTACGGTCTCGACAACATCCCCGATACTATGCCTTCCGCACCATCGGTGTCGTCCCTGGACGATGCTCCGTTCCGTGCACAGGAGAAGATACGAGGCTACATGACGGGTCTCGGATTCTCCGAGGCGATGCACTATTCCTTCCTTTCGGCAGGCGAGTTGGCGATGTTCGGCGACAATCCCGAGCGTCTGCCGCTGCCAGACCCTGTGAGTGCGGAGTACGGCGTGCTGCGCGATTCACTGCTTCCGCAGCTTTACCAGAGCTTGGGCCGCAACGCGGCGCACCGGCTTGAAGATGGCAGGCTCTTTGAGATAGGGCGTGTGTTCGGCCAGAAGGACGGTAAGCCGTTCGAGTCCGCAAAGCTTGCGATGGGGTTCTTCGGTCCGGTAGGCCGCTCTGCGCTGGAGCGTGTGAAGCCGGTGTCGGTCGAGGAGGCGCTCCTGTGGATGAAGGGCGCGGTCGAGCGCGTGACGAAGCTCGTCAAGGTCGGCAAGACGGAGTTCCGCCGCATGGAGCATCCGGCGTTTGTCGTGGCGCTGGAGATTGTGGTGAACGGGCGTCCCGCAGGCGTTCTCGGCGTCGTATCAGACAGGCTGCGCCACCCGTTCAGGCTCACAACGCAGCTCGCGCTCGCGGAAATGGATCTCAAGGTGCTGCTCAAACGGGTGGACGCAATAGGCAAGGTGTCGGCCGTGCCTCAGTTCCCTATGGTTACGCGCGACATAGCGTTCGTGGCTGGGGCTGACGTCACGCACGAGGCTGTAGTAAAGGTTATACGCAAGGCCGCACCGAAGGAGCTGACGGACGTGAGGCTGTTCGACATCTTCACGTCCAAGGAACTGGGCAAGGGCCGATCGAGTCGCGCCTACACCCTGAGCTTCCGGGCAGAAGACCGCACGCTCACCGACGATGAGGTGAACGTGGCGTTCGTCAAGATCGCCGAGGCGCTTAAGTCGTCCTTGGCGGTGGAAATTCGGGAGAGTTGATCTTTGTACATCGTGGGCTCTGTTTTGCACGCGGACTCGGCAGGTAATTTCTCCGACCTTCGCTTTCGTGAGGACGGCCTGAACGCGGCAAGCTTAGGCGCGCCGACTAGGGCTTCCACTTGGACTTAAGGTCCAGGGGATTCTGCGCTACGGCAAAACGGGGCTTTTTTATTTTCATATGACACCCGCCGATTTTACAAATGACCTCCTTATCGGCTGGGGCGGGGGCGATGTGTTCAACCAGGCGCTCTCGCTTGCCCAGCACGGCAGCGTCTTGCGCGCCGAATGGGATGACGTGGATCACGTGATCTCCGGTGAAATCGCAGGTCCAACTGGCTACCCGATGAAAGTGCGTCTGGAGGTGCTTGATGACGGTACCATCATTTCGCACTGTCCATGCAGGGCGAACCAGATGTATGGTCAGGTGTGTCCACATGTGGTCGCGCTCGGCATACACCAGATGGTCACGTTCATGCCTGACGAGGCTGAGGCGGAGCCTGAAGAGGAGGTGCCGGCGGGGATGGTTTCGCGTCGCAGCGTTCCGCCAGATGCGCGGCTCGTGCCTGATCGCCCGTCGTTCAGGATGCATCTTTCCGGCACCCGTGCGTCGCTGGGCGCGGATGTCATTGCTCGCTACGGCGAACTTGATGTGCCGTGCTGCGGCGAGGCGGATGTGGATGCCGTGTGCCGTCCCGATCCTGACGACCCTTACCTCTTCCATGTGCGCAATCCTGAAGCCGAGGCGGCGGCGCTACATCTTCTGAAGGGTTACGGGTTCCAGAAGGAGGGTTCCCGCCTCTTCACGGTCGACCAGCACGCCGTGCTGAACTTTCTCGGCTCTGGCGTGCCGTATCTGCGGCGGCAGGGGTGGAGAATCGTCCTTTCGGAGCGCTTGGAGGAGCTTACCGACAGTATGCCGATGATCGTGCCTGTGGTCACTGTGCGGGATGCGCCGCGCGGAACGTTCGACGTGGGCTACACGTTCGAGGCGATGGGGCGGCGCATAGATGCGCGTATGGTTCAGACTGCGCTGAACCGCGGCGACAGCTTCATCATGGATGGCGGCAGGACGCTCCTTCTGGACAGCGAGGCGATTACCTCGATGCGCGAGGTGTTCGCAGACTGTTCCACATCGCAAGGTGACGCCCCTCCGGGGTTCTTTCGCATGGGCGGGCTCTACGCTCCATATGTGAAAAGCGCGATAGAGTCGTTCGACGCCATATGTCTGGAGGATGATGCCGCGCCGTTCTGGCGCAAGTCCGCCGCCGCCTGCAATCGCGACGAGGGGGCGAAGTTCGAGCCGGTCGATCTCGGTGCCCTCGAAAGCACTCTTCGACCCTACCAGAAGCAGGGCGTTTACTGGATGCGCTTTCTGGAGAGGAGCGGGCTGTCGGGCCTGCTGGCGGACGAGATGGGCCTTGGCAAGACGCTCCAGACCCTCACGTGGCTTTCCCTTGCGCGCACCGACCCTGATGCGAAGGGCAAGCCTGCTCTGATTGTATGCCCTACATCGCTGGTGCGGAACTGGGAGGCCGAGGCTGCGAAGTTCACGCCTTGGATGAAGCGGCTAATCGTCTCAGGCCCTGATCGTGCGCGGGTTTTCGATGCTATTCCGGCGGCTGATGTGGTTGTCACTTCATACGCCTTGCTGCAGCGCGACCTGGAGGATGCATATCTCGACAAGGAGTTCTCCGTGGTGGTGCTCGACGAGGCTCAGCACATCAAAAACCGCTCCACGCGCAACGCCAAGGCGGCGAAGTCGCTGCGCAGCGTGCAGAAGCTTGTGCTCACCGGCACCCCAGTCGAGAACTCCGTGTCTGACGTGTGGAGCATATTCGACTTTCTCCTTCCGAACTACCTCGGCGACTATCCCACATTCAAGGAGACGACGGAAGTGCCGGCGCAGGGTGGCGGCAAAGAGGGGGCGGCTGTACTTGAGAGGCTGCGTCATAAGATACATCCGTTCATCCTGCGCCGCCTGAAGAAGGATGTTGCTAAGGAACTGCCGGACAAGATCGTTCGCATCGCATACTGTCCGATGGACGAGGAGCAGCAGCGGCTCACGAACGAGGTGCGCATGAGGGCGAAGGCGGCCAGCACGAAGTTCGAGATGCTTGCCGTGCTCATGCGGATGAGGCAGCTCGCCAACCATCCGGCACTTGTAGAGAAGTCGTCAACGGCGGGTTCCGGCAAACTGGAGGCGTTCTTCGACATCCTTGACGAGGCGATGGATGGCGGGCACCGCACGCTCGTCTTTTCCCAGTTCGTGGGGATGCTTTCAATACTGCGCCGCGAGCTGGAAAAGCGCGACATACCGTATTGCTACCTGGACGGCTCCACCAAGGATCGCCTCGGCGAATGCCGTAGGTTCAACCAGGGCGATATGCCGGTGTTCCTAATATCGCTGCATGCGGGCGGCACAGGATTGAACCTTACAGGCGCGGATACTGTGATACACTTCGATCCTTGGTGGAACCCAGCCGTGGAGAATCAGGCCACCGATCGTGCCCACCGCATCGGACAGACGAAGAAGGTGTGCGTGGTGAAACTAATTTCAGAAGACTCCGTCGAAGAGCGCGTGCTAAAGCTCCAGGACAGGAAGCGCGAAGTCATCGACGCAACCGTTAGCGCCACGGACGAATCCATCGTGTCGAAGATGTCCTTCAACGACCTCAGGGATCTCGTTGGCCTGTAGCCGTCACCGAAGCGAAGCCGCCAAGGGGCCGGTCTGGATTAGTTGTCAGTCCATCCGTTTGCAGTGAGTGAGAAGTGCTGATGCGGCTCCGGCGGTACGTAGCCGTGGGTGGATCCCTGCACCCAGTTTATCTTCTTCGGGCCTGGAATGTTGTTGTATAGGATTGCAACGCCGGAAGGGGGGCAGCAATAGTCGCCAAGGCCGGCACGAGTTATCTCTACGCGGCATGTTTTTGCGATGCGCTTTGCGATGTTCACCGGATCGTAGTAGCGCAGGGCGGGGGTCTCGTGGATGTACCACGGGTCTATTGTGCGTTTGAGAGTGTCGCGTCCGCCCATATCGCAGCACCATGGAATGCCAGGGCACGCGAGCGTTACATCTGGGTCGAGACCAGCCGCCCATACCGACTGCAGCCCACCCATCGAACCGCCACGCACCGTGATGTTCCGCCCGTCCCACTCCGGCAGGGACTTGAGCCATTCGAGAGCGCGCATTATACGGTATGTGTAGCCGCTGAAGTAGGAGTTTTCCGGAGTGTCATTCTGCTTGTCGTCAAATCCGAATGTCCTGCCGCCCGAGCAGATTGAGCGGAAGAACTCGTCGTAGTACTCCGGCTCGCGTCCCAGCTCGTAGCCATGCGGCGAGAAATTGAAGCATATTGTGGTGTCGTTCCAGCAGTGCGGACTGATTACGTGCCCTTTGTTTGGGTAGGTATGGCCGTATCCGTGAAAATCCACTCCAATCGGATATTTGCCGGGTTTATTCGGCATCGTCAGGTAACCCGTTGCGGGACGCGGCCCTGCGCACTTGATCGACACGGCGAACACCTTCATGCCTTTCCACCAGCTCTTGACCGGTTTCATCTCCGCCTCTATCGGCACCTTTGCGAGGCGTGCGCGACGCTTTGCCCAAAACGCATCGAAGTCGTCCGGCTCAGGTACGCTTTTAAGCTTCTCCGGCTCCACGCCCGCTCCACCGTCGAAGAATACCCGCTTGTCCATGCGCTCGAACCTGTTTAGGGCTTTCTTGCCCTCTGGCGTGCTTGGGTCGCCACGGAAGCTCTTGCGGTAGCTTCTGCCGGTCTTGTCGGCAACCCACGCCTCAATCCGCACGAAACCGGGGTGATCGAGTTTGGTGCGCACGACCAGCGGTTCGGTCAGCGATGCTGGAACTTTGCCGTTATCGGTCAAGCCATCATCGCCCGTACGTTTCCACAAGATGAAGTATGTATCTGGCGGAAGTGCCTCGGCACCCTGCAACGACAACGTGAATGTCATTGTCTCGCCAGGCTTGTAGTCGATTGCGCGCGGCTTGTCCGTCTCGCCGTGCAGCACCGCAGAATCCAATTCTCCGGCGATGATAGTGCCTATGGTCGTGCACGCGGCCAAACATGCGATAGGGATGAGTCTCTGTGGTAATATGCTCATGGTTATGCTCTGAATATAGGGGCAGTTGGAAGATGTTGCGTAATGGCAGACTTTTTGCATGTCACGCTGTCGGCGGAACTGGCGCGACCTGCGGAAATGGCGGCGGCTCGGGGACGAGATACCGTGCCCCAATATCGTCGCCGTCGTAGGTGCCTTCAAACTCCACGTCCTTTTCGACGATGTACACCGTGCCGTCCTGAAGCGGCTGTGTGGCATCGTAGCTGCTGTCGAGGACTACGGATTTCGTGAAGCCGGCCTGTACGGAACCGAATGAGCATAGCGCGAGCGCCACGGCAAGCGCGTTAGTGTGAATTTTCACGGACATTTCCTGTTGTATAAGATTGCATTCTTTCGCTAATTAGTGCAAATGCCTTGAAGTATACCATATTTCGCCCGTAAATAGAAGGGGAGGAATGTTGGGGGAATGTTTGGTGGTTTTGGAATGTTTTGTATTCCAAAAGGCGAAAAGATTGCCGCCGCCACGCCATTTCCTGCCTTGGAAGGTTCAGTTCACGGCCTGATGATCAAGTCGTTCCAGGAATTGAAGCCGAGCGCGTTTTCGAGACGGTTTGCGAGATGGCTCCAGTCGTCGCCGGAGTCCTCGGTTTCGCCGTCCTCCCCGACAATCTCGTAGAAAACGCCGCGCGAAGTTGCGGTGGCGGAAACACGCCCGCCGAACCCGCCTGTTCCGGCCGTCTTGAGAAGCAGGATAGCCATGCGAAGCGCAGCGCCGATTTCGGTCTCCCGCGCTTTTCGCGCATCATCATCGTCGAATGCAAGGTCGTACGGCAGACGGAAGTCGATCTCGAGCGAAGGTTCGCTCCACCGGAACTCGAACACGCGGCTTTGTACGCCATGTCCTCCAGTAAATCGGGAAAGACCCTGTCCGCTTTCAAGCTCTTCGAGCGCGGCTGACAGTTCGTCTATTGTCTCTTCCATGTTCTCTCCCATGCCGAGCACTCCTTGGCTACTTAGGCAGAACCTTGCCGAGATAGTCCCGGTTGAAATACGATGGGCACATGTTGATCGCGTACAGGTTCGCGTAGCTGTTGTCGTCAGAGTACTTGGTGATCTTGGGTCCCTTGAGGCACGGGATCAGCACGCCTTTTTTCAGATTTGCGAGCCGTCCGACCTTTAGGGGGGCATTCCTCGCTTACCGTTCCGTGCGACGCCACTCTGAACAACGTATCTGTTGCGCCATACAAGGGAGTGAAGACGTTCGTATCGGTGAACCGCGAGGATGTGCCGATGGAGAAGCTGTCGAGAGGGATGTTGATTTCGGGGGTGGAATAGGGTATAATTGCCCATATTTTCAGAACAAAGGAGTAATGTCATATGCTTACACGTCGCGGTTTCTTCGCAACATCGTCGCTCGCCCTCGTGGCGGCAGGGTGCCAGTCGCTCACAAAGTCCAGCTGCTGCCCGGCGGCGGGCTGCGGCAAGGTGAAGTTCAGGTTTGGAATGGCGGGGTATTCGTGCCACCGCATTTCCGTGGACGCAACGCTCGCGCTCATGAAGCGGCTCGACATGCATTACCTCTGCATCAAGGATTTCCACCTGCCGTTCACGGCCACCGACGCGCAGATCGCCGAGTTCAAGCAGAAGTGCGCCGACAGCGGCGTGACCGGCTACGGCCTGGGGCCGGTGTACATGGACAAGAAGGAGAAGGCCAAGGAGGTCTTCGAGTTCGCGAAGCGCGTGGGCGTGAAGACGGTCGTCGGCGTGCCGTTCGAGATGCGGGACGTCAACGGCAAGAAGACGCGCGTCGAGTCGCGTTCCCTCTGCGAGTACATTGACGGGCTCTGCAAGGAGTTCGACGTTCGCTATGCGATCCACAACCATGGCCCGGACATCCCGTACCTCTTCCCGACCGGGGAGAAGTCCTGGAACATGGTCAAGGACCTCGATCCGCGCATGGGTCTCTGCCTCGACATCGGGCATGATTTCCGCGCAAAGGCGAATCCTGCCGACTCAATCCGCCGGTTCCACACGCGCATCTACGACATGCACGTGAAGAACGTGCTGTTCGACCCCGTCAAGAACCGCGCCGTGCCCATGCCGCGTGGCGACATGGATCTCTGGGAGGTCGTGAAGGCCCTCGTCGAGGTTGGATACGACGGCTGCTGCTCGCTCGAGTACGAGTCGTTCCCGGCGAAGGGCGTAGAGCCCGGAATCAAGGAGACCGATATCGCCGAGTGCGTAGGCTACTTCAAGGGGCTTATGAAGGCCGTGGAGGGGTGAAGCGGATAATCCTGCTCGGGGCGACCGGCTCCATCGGGAGAAGCGCGTGCGACGTGGTCCGCGCGCATCCGCGTGAGTTCAAGGTCGTGGCGCTGGCGGTGAGGCATAGCCTCGCCGCCGCCGAATCTCTCGGAAGGGAGTTTGGCGCGAGGGTGTATTCCGGCGAGGACGGCGCGCTTCGGGCGGTGGAGGAGAACGAGGCGGACGTGGCGCTCGTCGCAACCGTCGGGCTTTCCGGGCTGAGGCCGACAATGGCCGCGATCCGGAAGGGGATGGATGTCGCGCTCGCCACCAAGGAGGTGCTTGTCGCCGCCGGCGCGCCCGTGATGCAGGCGGCGAAATCCGCAGGGGTCTCGGTGCTCCCGGTGGATTCCGAACATTCGGCGATATTCCAGTGCCTGCAGGGGCTTGATGCCATGGAGGATGTTTCGCGGCTCATCCTCACCGCGAGCGGCGGCCCGTTTCTGGACGGGCCGGAGCGGCTTGACGGAATAACGCCCGAACAGGCCCTGGCCCATCCGAGCTGGAAGATGGGGCCGAAGGTCACGGTGGATTCCGCCACGATGATGAACAAGGGCTTCGAGATGCTTGAGGCCCGTTGGCTGTTTGACGTGCCGGTGGAGAGGATTGACGTTGTCGTGCATCCGGAGTCCGTCGTGCATTCGTTGGTGGAGTTCAGGGATGGAGCTACGCTGGCGCAGCTTTCGCCGCCCGACATGCGCGTGCCGATACAGTACGCGCTTTCCTGGCCCCGCCGCCTTCCCGCCGAGAGAAAGCCGCTCGACTTGCCTTCCCTTGCCGCCCTTACGTTCCGCGCCCCGGACGAAACGCGCTTCCCGGCGCTGCGGCTCGTGCGCGATACGGCGCGTTCCGGCGGCGCGCACGCAGCGGTGCTGAGCGCGGCGGACGAGGTTGCGGTGAACCGTTTCCTCGCAGGGGACATACGCTTCACCGACATCGTGCGGCTCGCCGCTGACGTGGTGGATGGCACGCCTGCGGCCGACGGCGGCTCCGTGGAGGCCGTGCTGGAGGCCGACCGCGCCGCGCGCGAGGTCGCCCGCGCCTGGCGGCGCTGACGCGCCGCGCCCGCCTGCGGCGGCTACCGGTCGTCGGTGCCGCGCTTGTCGGATTCGAGGAACTTGCGGCGCGCGAACACCTCCACGAGCATCTTGAGCGTCGCCTCGCTGCGGATGTTCAGCGCGGCGGTGGCGTCGGTGCCGGCCTTCATGCCCTTGAGCTCAGGAAAGTCCTTCAGCGGATAGAGAAGGCCGCTGTTGAGGCGGTATATGTGCCGCTTCACGTGCGGACGCAGCCGCCTTACGATTACGCCGTCGTTGCCAAGCCTGTACTTCTTCTCCTTGTAGGTGGCGATTTCCTCGTTCATGAAGCGCGGCTCCAGCGGAAGGGCGGCGTCCGCCGATATGAAGAGCGCCTTTGTGCGGGGCTTGACCGTGCCGCGATACACGGCGAGCTTCCAGCTTGCGCCGTTTTCGCCCGTCGTCACGGTGACGAGCGCGTACAGTTCGTTCGCGAGCGGAATCTCCTTGTAGTCCTTCACGTACACGATGCAGCCGAGCGGAACCTTCGGCATCTCTTCGCCTTCGCCGGAGCGCAGCTTGTCGAGGAACTTGACCGCCTCGATCCGCTCGGGCGTCATTTCCGGGCGCTTGGGCCAAATGGGCTTTCCGTTCTCGTCGAACTTCAGCTCAAACTTCTGTTTCTGGGTTTCATCCTTCATCCGCTTCATGCCGCATATTATACCACATGCGCGGCAAGCGGCAGAGGGGGGCTTTTACGACAGATAGCGAGCGTGATTTTTGATGCTAAAATCGGGCTTTTTGAGTCCATCCATGCAACGACAAAAGCTGAACCATGCACTTCGGAGAGCTGAACCATGCAAGTTGCGAAGTCCAACCATGCAAGTTGCCGAGCGGAACCATGCACTTTCGCGTGTGCATGGTTCCGCTCGCGCGTTTCCATCCATTGAAACTTTCTTCAGCTTTCTGACATAGGTTTTGGCCCAAAGGGCAATCGCGACACCAATGCCTTTCGGAGTCTCGAAGCGCATCCTGCAATCTCCATGTAAACGATTCCGTGGAAATCTTTCCCTCCCAAAGCGGTGGGACAATTTCGCTCCAAGTCAATCGCAAACTTTGCTCCAAGCGAAGCGCGAACTTGACTTCAAGTCAATGACGCACTTCACTTCAAGTCAAGTTCGCGGTTCACTTCAAGTCAAACCCGCGATTCACTTC